>JAYUEN010000106.1:0-2142 GCA_043739185.1 Bdellovibrionales bacterium | reverse complement strand
CTTGCAGAAAATTTGGCAGTTGCGCGAAAAAAGCTAGCCCTAAAACCAGATCTCATCATTTTGGATTGGATGTTACCTGATGGCCAAGGACTTGATTTTTTAGCTGAAGTAAGAAATCAAGGAAATGATAAGCCAGTTATTTTTTTAACTGCTCGAGCAGAACTGGTGGATAAGGTTCTCGGTCTTGAAATGGGCGCCAATGACTATTTAACCAAACCCTTTGAAACAAGAGAGCTCCTGGCTAGAATTCGCGTACAGTTGCGCACCAAAAATTCAGAGCAAACGCTGGGGTCAAGCCAACTCAAGTTTGGCCCGTTATGTATTGATCGCATCAAGCACAAAGTAAGCTTCAATAATGCCAATATTGATCTCGTAAAAAAAGAATTTGATCTTTTGGTTCTGCTTGCTGAAAATCCAGAAAAAGTTTTTCCGAGAGATGAAATTCTAAATAAAGTCTGGGGATATGATGTGTTCCCGACTACCCGGACGGTCGATGCCCACATCATGCTCCTGCGCCAAAAAATCAATGAAAACTTGATCGAAACGGTTCGATCAGTAGGCTATCGCCTCAAGCAATTGTAAATTTTAATTTTCAGCGATTTTACTTGGCGCCAACCCATTTTACATTTCGTTGTGAGATTCTGTGACTGAACTTGCATTAGCAAGTTCATAACACATCGGAGGAATTATGAAAAAGCATTTAGTAAAACTGACTTCGCTATTGATATTCGTAGCCACGAATTGCGCGCTTGCCGTGGCTTCCCAAAATGACGCTGCGATTGCAGGACCGGACAATGCACAAATCACTATTGAGGAATTCGCAGACTTCAATTGCAGTTATTGTGCGAAAGCAGCACTGACGATGAAAGAGGTTTTGAAAAGCTATGCTGGCAAAGTTAAATTGGTTTTTAGAAATGCTCCACTTCCTGGACATGGTGCAAATTCGTTAAATGCTGCGAAAGCTTTTGCCGCTGTTTATTTGCAAAGTCAGTCGGTGGCAAATTCTTTTCAAGAACAATTATTTGCCCACCAAGATCAATTGATTTCTGAAGGCGAGCCATTTCTCTATGAGACTGCAGAAAAACTTGGAATTAACATAAATCAAATGAAAGAGGATATGAATGGCGAAGCAGTTGCAAAGTCTCTTGCCACTGATCAACAACTTTGGGAGTCACATCATTTCACAGGGACACCCAGTTTTATGATTGGATCAAAGGCTATGACTGGAGCTCGCTCTTTCGAGGCCATCAAAAAAATCATTGATGGTCAGCTAGATCACTAATCAAAATCGCCTGAGGCGGGCACGGCCCGCCATTTTGCTGGCAGGCCACAAGCAAATTGGTTTCTTGGCAATAAATTAACGTTGGGCTTTCAATTCCTCAAAACACATTTCATGGGCACTACCCGCTTGGCTTTTCGCCCCGCCAACTTCCTCTTTAAAACCATTTATAAGCCATTGCCTTTTGAGGTCCTCTAAATCTTGGCTGGCCAGGAGACGATCCCCAGGATTTTTAGCATTTTTAAAATCTAAAAAAGCTGCATTAACTCTTGCTTCATAGTCTAAGTACTTTTTGAATGGAGGAGAAAAATCTTTTTGGTTTTTTGTACATAAAAATGCCATTGCTTTGTTGTAATCAGATTTTTGCTGAAGACAGGGAAGCTCATCTGAGAATCTTCCGCGCCAACCTCCAGAACCTGCAACTTTTGATAAACAAGCAGAAATCGCTGGCACGTTGGGCTGAGGAGCAAGATCACATCCATTTTCACCACTATCTAAATTTATAAAATGATTTTTATCAGAAATACAGTACTGTGCAAGATCGACATAGCCAGAGAATATCGTTTGATCTCCATCTTTGGCGGTTAGCAAAAGAGCGGAAAATTTTAACATGCTTTGAACTTTTTTAGCGTCTTTTTTATTAAGTGAAGTGGTAAACGCTAGCGTGCCCTGAGCAAGTGTGCCGCTCGAGTAATTGCCAAGAATAAAAGTGTCGGACAAAGTCTCACTACTTATTTTATCAACAAAGCCGCCTAAGATTCGTGAAATCGGCTTGGCTTTGGTGAGCTCTTGACCACTGATTGAAAAAGTAAGAGCGAACATATCAGAGGTCATTTGAACACCAAACTGGGGTTTGCCAGAGA
>JAYUEN010000105.1:0-19554 GCA_043739185.1 Bdellovibrionales bacterium | reverse complement strand
ACAATCGCCCAAGCCATTCGAAACTTTGGATACGACAAAAGAAAACTTTTCTCGTTTATTGGATTAAATCTTGCGGCGCAATAATGAATTAGCCGTGAACTCAAGCTAGATACTGTGCCCTTTAAAAAATGGACAAAAGAGCGAGCGCAATTCACCATAGAAAAGCAACTCGGTAAAGAAGAAATTGTTTTTGCATTTCTGCCTGTAGAAGATTTGCCACGAAATTTTATAGATGAAGACTTGGTCCCTGTTTCAATTGATTATTTTGAAGAAGATCGCGTGCTATATTTTGATATTTATTTGCATATGCCTGTGAATCAAAAGCACGTCTTGTTTTTAAAAAATGGCGCGGTTTTTACAAAGGTTTCAAGAGCCCGTATGGTTGAACACAATATTAAGGTTTTTTATGTTAAGAAAGAGGACCAAAATTTGTTTTTTGCCTATAGTGCGCGTAATAGCATTGAACGCATGCCAGTCAATCGCTCGGTCCCCCTAGAAGAAGACAAAAAAGCAGCCTAAAACCCAAGATTGGCATTGTATTCTGGCTTTGGGTCCTTACTTTTTAAGTCCTTTAAAAAGATCGGCCATTGTCCCAAAACTCTTTTGATTGGTCTGATGGGCACGCCAAGATTCATCAGGAATTTCAGAAGGAATTCGAAGCGCAATTTTTCTGTCCTCAAACATTATTTGGTCGATTTGAACTTTGATAACATCGCCCTTTTTCTTGTTTTCATATTCAGAAGCTTCGGGACTGTCCTTTAACTTTGATTTTGGTAAGAGGCCTGTAATGCCCGGGGCGATCTTTACGAAAAAGCCAAAACTCTCTTTTTTATCTATGGTGCCATCAACTGTAGTTCCTACTGCAAATTTTTGAGTGACACTTAGCCATGGGTCCGATTCTCCGCCGCCTTGTTTGATTGATAGTGATATTTTGAGTCGCGAGTTTTCTTCTTCGGCGCGAATAATTTTGACGCTCACGACTTGCTCAAGTCTGACGACTTCGCCTGGATCTGAAATTCGAGACCATCCCATTTCAGAAATGTGGCAGAGACCTTCGACACCGCCCTCGAGCTCAACAAAGGCTCCAAATTTTTCTAATCGCTTAATTGTGCCATCGAGGATATCGCCAACTTTATGATTGATGAGAAATTGTCCCTCGTGCTCAGCCTTTTCAAGCTCTAGAATTTTACGACGAGAAACGACGATATTGCGGGCATCGAATTGGGTGATGATAAATGAATATTTATTCCCGATGTAAGAGGTCGTGTCGGTTACGAATTTGAGATCAATTTGGCTAATGGGACAAAAAGCTTTTTGCGACTGAATCTGAACGCGAAAGCCTCCTTTTACCGCTTCAAGTACTTTGCCTTCAACCGGAAGCTCCATATCAAATGCGTCTTCTAAATTATCGACATCTGAAGTAGATGAGCCAGCACCTTTATAGCGAAGCAGAATTTCATCTTGACGAATGCGAACAACTACAACGTCGATTGATTCTCCAACTTTAAATTTTGGCTGAGCTTTATCATCTAATATTTCGCGAAAAGGCAAAACTCCGTCAGTGGGAGTATTGGTGCTTACAAAAACACTGTCTTTATTAATTGATAAAATTTCGCCTTTGAAAGAATCGCCGGGCCGCAATTTTCGCAATTGGTTTTTTTGGCTACTTTCAAATAAAGAAGCAAAATCTTCGGATTGCCCATTAACAACATCATCACCAAACAAATCTTTTTTAGACATAAAATCCCTTTATAAAATGAATCGTAAGGAGTATGCAAAAAATCCCAGAAATGTTCAAGCCGGGAATTGGGCTGGATTGGACGTATTGCTGGCAAAGCCCAGTTAAAAGCGTTTTGAATTGCATCCATTCGAAACGTCCTAAGATAAAATGCTATAAGACCTTCATTTTAGCATTCATTTAGCCGAACAAATAGGGGCAGACTTTGAACTACATTTAGGCAGGGGCCAAATGAAAAAAATTGAAAATAGGCAAGAAAGCGCGATTGTATTAAGACTTGATACTTTAATGGGATTGGCGGGGCCTGAATTTGTACATGAACTCATTGAAGTCTTTTTAGAAATTGCTCGCAAGGATTTTGAAACCATGAGATCAGCCTTGCAGAGTGCTTCTGTCGACCGCTTCATAGCTGCTGCATTTAGTTTGAAAGCAACGAGCCTCAATATAGGTGCCATTCAATTGAGTGAGTTTTGCCAAGAAGCTGAGTCGCCGAAGAATTTTGAATCCAAAACAAAAAGCAAAGAGGTTATTGGGAATATTGAAGCGCATTTGGTGCATGCCGAAAACTATCTGCGCGGCTATATCGAAGAGACCCATAGCTCAGCCAGCTGAGTTTTTACTTTTCAGGAAGCGGAATAAAATCAGTTTCTTCAGGGACTTTCCCCATTTCTTGGGATGCCCACGCGACCTTTGCATTTTCAATTCTAGCCTTTGAGCTAGATACAAAATTCCACCACATATAGCGTGGTTCGGACAGGGCTTCTCCACCAAACAAAACAAAGTGACAGTCTTCTTTAGCAATCAAAGTGTATCTGCGATTGGGGCTGAAAACCACGAGACTTTGCTTTGAGAAAACTTCAGGATTTTCAGGATAGCCTATATCTGAAATCTCGAGTGAGCCCGCCAACATATAAAGTCCCGCTTCATTAGACTTCGGAAACTCGAGATTCATTTTCTCGCCTTTTTTGAGCGTTGCATCTAAATAAAATAGACTACACTCAAGTTTAACTGGCGAAGTCTTACCTAAAAATTCGCCTAAAATTAGCTTGAGTTCAGCCCCGTCCTTTTTGAAATTTGGCAGACTTTCTTTTTTAAAATGCTTAAATGAGGGTTCCATTTCCTCTTTGCTTTTAGGCAAAGCCACCCAGAGCTGTAAGCCATGCAAAATTGTATTTTCAAATTTTTCTTTTGGAGTTCGCTCAGAATGAACAATACCTCGACCGGCAATCATCCAGTTGACGTCACCCGCCTCAATAAGTTGAACGGACCCCAAACTATCACGATGAAGTATTTGACCAGAAAACAAATAAGTAAGAGTCGCCAGCGCGATATGAGGGTGGGGGCGTACGTCTAATCTTCTTTCTTTGCCAATTTCAGCTGGCCCCAGATGGTCGAGAAAAACAAAATAGGAAATATTGCGTTTTTGAATATTGGGAAGAGCTCTTCTTACAGAGATTCCCCCAAGATCCCGAGAATGCGGATTTATAGTTAAAAGTGAAGCTTTCATAAATTGTCCTTAGCTTGTCATTTCAGCTCGGAAGTGATTCGGCCAGCATCATATATCTTGTCTAAAGCTTCAATAATGCCTGGACTATCGACTGCCACTGCGCGATTAACCGACTCATCGAATCCAAAGTCGCCACCAAGAGATTGAATATTGCCGTCAAAAATGATTCCTACGACTTCGGCATCTTTATTTATAACTGGCGAGCCTGAGTTGCCCCCGATGATATCGTTGGTCGAGCAAAAATCTAAAGGAGTTTTCAAATTTACGCGTTCTTTGGCCTTCATCCAAGTTTCAGGAAGTTCAAATGGATCTTTGCCGGTATGACGATCATAGGCACCCTCAAAAGTGGTTACTGGGTTTACGGTGTGGCCGTTTTCTTGATAGCCCTTCACCTGACCATAAGAAATTCTTAGAGTAAAAGTTGCATCCGGATAGGTTTGCGAGCCGTAAACTGCAAATTGTGCCTGGGCAATTTTTTCAGCATTTTTCTTCAAAATACTTTCGATTTCATCTTCATAAATTTTTCGAACTCTTCTGGCTTCCGGATCAATAAGTTTGGCAAATTCGATCAAGACATCAGTTGAGCTATCTATAGATGCCTTGCCGTCCTTCAAAAGTTGTTCACGCAATTTAATATCTTTTAATTTGGTATTGTGAATCAGATATTCTGCCAATTCAGCCGGAGACTTTTTGCCCAAAAGCTTTTTTACAAAGGGATGGTCTGCAGTCAAATACTCTCGCACCTTTGTAAGCGAGAATGTCATCATAGCAATTTCAAATTCGTCGTAAATAGGTGCGGTGGTAAACAAATACTGCTTCATCTGGGGTAAGGCTGAATCCGTAAATTCATGAAATCGCTTTTCATTGGGTTTTTGTAATTCTTCGCTGGCGCGTACTAAATTTCGAGCGATTTGAAATAGTTTGGAGCCGTAAGAATTATTTTCAATAAAATCGAGCTCATAATAAATGTTTTTTAATTTTTCATTGGCCTCTTTGTTTTCTTTCCAAGCGCTTGAGAATTCTTTTTTCAATTTAGGATTGGCGCTTATCTTCTTAATTAATTCCTGTTCTTTGTTTACGCGTTCGGCAAAAAACTTTTTGTCGGTCAAAGTCAAGAAACGACCCTTCATTCCCTTCAAAGAGTTTTCGACTCCAAAAAGTCGACCATTTGAAAATCGCTTTTGCTCTGGACCGCGCTTTTGAAATTCGGTAAGGAGTCCTCGTAATTCAGATAAATACATTAGATTTTTAGGAAGTTTTAAATCACGTAATAATTCAAGGTCTGAAATTGTAAGGAGTCGGGAAGTGCTGCCGGGATGGCCGGTTACAAAAGTCAAATCTGAATCTTTGGCGCCATCTTTTGACCACTTAAAAAAATCTTTGGTTTGAAGCGGATGTCCTTGATCATAAACTCGCAAAAATGAAATATCGAGATCATATCTTGGAAACATAAAATTATCAGGATCTCCGCCAAAAAAAGCGGCCGCAAATTCAGGCGCAAAAACCAATCGTACATCTTGATAGCGTTCATATTGGTAAAGATTATAGGCCCCGCCGTGGTAAAGAGTGACGACATCACAGCGAACTCTTTCTGATCCGGCCGAACAAGCCTTTTCAATCTTTGCGGTTTCGGCTTTTAGCTTATCGTTAAAATCCTTTCCAGACAGGTTTTTTGTAGCGGCTTGGATTTGTGCTGTGACATCACTAATATTCATGAGCTTATTCACTTCAATTTCAGGGCACTTCACTTCATCCTCTGCCTTTTTGGCGTAAAAGCCAGAGGCAATGAAATCCTTTTTAGAGTTTGAAAGTTGCTCTATACATGAAGCCGCACAATGATGATTGGTCATGACAAGTCCGGTAGAAGAAACAAAACTGCCTGAGCAGCCGCCGGCCAATCTTGCTGACGAGAGTTGAACATGTTTAAGCCACTCATCGGTTGGAGCCGTATGATATTTCTTTTCAAAAAGTTTTTTGGGAAAATTATTTAGGGTCCACATGCCTTCATCTGCTAAGAGATTTGGGCTCACTCCAAAAAGAATAATTACGAACAAGAAAAGTCTAAATTGCTTGGATGTCTGAACGAAAAGCTTCATATTGGCTCCATTGAGTTCTGGTTGAGATCTTCAGGATATTATTTTTGGGCCCCGAGGGATTCAAGGCTTAACTCACATGCTCCAAAATTTAACTGAGTTTAGGATGGGCCGAAGTAAGAGTTTAAAAGTGCTCGAATTTTGGCCTCTTTTTTGAAGTAAAACTGGGTGGATATTTTGAATTTGCCTTGAAAACGCTTAAAATTGAGGAGACATCTATGAAGTCAAAAATTTCGTCTTTTGCGATGACAATTTTCGCAGTTTCGACAATTTTTGTTGGCCAATCAGCCCTTGCCCACTTCAATCAAATTCAAAGTACTCAGATAGTTTTTAAGGGCGCAGAGGCCAAAATGAGTTTAAATCTATTTAAATTTCAGCTTAAGAATCGGATCGCGGGATTCAACTTGAGTCTCAGTTTTGTCCCTACTGAAAAAGAAGTCGCATTTGATGTGACCGGCCTCAAATCAAAGGTTATCAAGAAGCAGCTATCAAAAGCCATTCGAGACAATAATAATTGCAGTATTATAAAAGAAAATGAGCCCGATCAAATCAATGCAGCCGCTCTTTACCATGAGTGCGTGCGAAACTCGAATAGCGCAGACACGATTTTGTCGATGAATTCGAAAAACTATTCAAGCTGGATGAATCGTGTTTTGAGCGAAAAGAAACTCAGCGTGGTTCGTGAGGAAATGGCCCTTGAAGCTCAAAATGTTGATAGCGATACGGTCTTGATGTTAACGAGCCTCGCTCAAGATGTTCAAGATGAAGTTAACTTTTTATATCCAAGAGCGATTCAGAAAGTTAGTGAAATTTCGGTTGTGACCAAGCTCATAACTGCGCCTTAATTTAAGTGGTTTAAGTTTGTAGTTCATTTCACCTAGTATACGGCAATGTACTACTTGCCGCCGTATACCAACGTTGTGTTGGGGGAAAACAAAGGTATAGAGACCCGAAAGCAGCAACATTAGCGAAAGAGAGAGAAAGTTTTGTGTAGGACTCTATAATTGAATTTCCGCCACCGGCAGATCAATTGGGCGCCCACCTCTAGACTTTTGGCCATGACCCTGTAAAAATTTTTAGCTTTCATAAGTAAAATCCGAAAACTAGGCTGTGATCCTTAGAGGGATTTTATGAAGAAGATTTTAATAAAATGCGTGATCCTAAGCTTTGCAATACTCATTTGCTTTATGAGTGAGCCCGCATATTCAAAAAATGAAAAACCGCGAACTGCTACACAAGCTTCGACTGTCAGTCAGTGGCAAATGGTTGCGGTATTCGGCGATAGCGAAGAGCAAAAAAAGCTCGAAAATCAATTGGCGCAAAAAGTCAAAGGCGTCGACAGCATTGAGCATGAATATGTGATGCAAAGAAATGTTCGATTGGGAAAGCTCGAAATCCCAATGGGTACGGTCACTCAGTTTGTCTTCAAGCGCGCAAGCTCAGCATTGCTTTCTGAAAAGCAATCAGAGGCAGAGGCACGTCATTTGACAGAAGAGATTCGGCAGTTGGTGGCCGCTCCCGAGTGGTATATTGAAAAAAAGGATCATACGATTTCTTTTTATTCGGACTGGCTCAAATACAATCGCCTGGTTCGAGTTGTGTATAAAGATTTGGGAACGCACTATGCGTTTTCAGTAGCGATTTCACGCCGCGGTTATGCGGTACCGGTATTTTCAGAAGCCATCTCAATGCAAGATACATTTGCCGGCCAATTGAGTCCTGAGAAAACGGCTTTCAATTTCAAGGATCAAAGTTTTTGGCGACAATTTTTAAAGCTGCCTGAAGCCCAGGCTCAGACCACAAGCGACTGGCAGCAATATTTAAATTACCTAAGAACCGCAGGTGGCGGGATTTCGCCAGGTCAGTTGCAAAGTTTTGATATCTGGACGAAAGCTAATATAGGAGCCCCAGTAAATGGTTTAGCCAGTGCTGCAAATAATTTATCGGGTAGTGTAAACAGCGGCATCAATAAAATTACCGATCCGATGACGGCTTTGAAACTTGGTTTAGCAGGAGGCCTTGGTGGCGCAATTGGCGTTGGCATTGGGGGCCCGCTTATGTCGTTTGCGGTTGGCGGAATCGTTGAGTTATCATCTAGTATTTGGCATAATATCGTCGGAACACTCAGTGACGAACAAGACAAAAAGCTCAAATCTATTTACGGAGAATCATTTAAAACCTTTGAAGATAGTGCGCGCGAATTGAATGCCATTGAAAGTGATCTGGACAAACAAATTTTAGCAATGGCTCTTGCTTCTGATATGTCGCCGGATAAATTTTTAAGAAAAGAAAATCCTCTCGATGTCGAACAAGCACTGCGTAAAACCGCAGGCCGAGACCAATCTAGAGTGCGCGTCTTGACCAGTGAAATGGACAAAGTTGGAGCTGATGAAAAGCGCGGGTTCGATTGTCCTGAATTTGAAAATTTAAATGCGACAAGTGTTAGTTTTGGTATGCACGCCAAGCTTTTTAATTCGCTTGCCGATCACATTTCAAAATTTGGCGGAGACAAATCTCAAATGTGTCAGAGCATTCAGGGGCTTTTAGATAAGTGGGCGTCAGCTGAGGGCGCAATCTACTATGCGAAAAATCAAATGCTCAAAAGCTTTCAGGCGCACATTATGTCGATCACTTCAGATGTTGAAAAGTTCAATCAAACAATGGGCAGTAAACGTGCATTAGATAACGCTTGTTTAGAGCCCATTCGCAAGCTCACGATTGCTCGACAAAATACGGAAAGTCCCGATCCGAACTGTCTAAGAGAAAAAGCCAAACTAATTCAAACGTCAAGCCAGTTTAGCTGGAATCCAAGTCAAGATGCCATTCAGAGATGCAGCGAACTTGCACAAATCAGCATGATCGATAACCTTAATAGCTTTTCTGATTTTTGCCTCGAGGTTTCGACCGTTCAAGGCGAGCTCAATCACTCAAGTTATCTCGAAACTGCCATTGCAAATGCAAAGCGAAATATTGATATCGCACATGGCTTATTTAACTCACTGTCTCGGGCCGATTGTGTCAGGGGCGTGAGCTTGGGCGTTTGTGATGGTAGTCAAAATGGGAGCTTCACTGAACAGCAACAGCGCTACGAACATATTTTTGCCTCGGGTCTGCAGTATTGTCCAAATCTCAAATCGCATAAACAGGCGGTTGTAGATGACCGAAAAAAGGCAGGTGACCAGCCTGATAGAGGGCCGGCGGCAGACCCAGAAAGTCGGGTCCGACCTGAAATTCAATGTGGATTTTTCTGCCGAATGTGGACTATTTTAACTAAGCCATTTCGAAAAAGCTAAAACAAATTAAGCACTTTCTTAATTTTGAGATCCTCGTGCCAAGCTCTTAAAATCGTGCTAATAGAATCTATGTTTAAGAACTCCCCAATTAAATTTATTTTCATTACCATGTTTTTAGATGTTTTAGGGATCGGCGTAATTATTCCTATTCTACCTGAGCTCATTCGCCACTTTATGCTCGATCCAACTCAGGCGAGTCAATATTTTGGTTATTTTATATCGGTGTACTCGCTCATTCAGTTTTTCACCTCACCAATTTTGGGTGCCCTATCAGATCGATTTGGTAGGCGTCCAATTCTACTCATTTCACTTTTCGGCGCAGGCATCGATTATGTCATAATGGCATTTGCTCCCAATCTTTTGATTTTATTTATTGGCCGAGTTATTTCTGGCCTCACGGGTGCAAGTATGACCGTGGCCTCAGCTTATATTGCCGATGTAAGCAGTGAAAAAAATCGTTCCTCTAATTTCGGAATGATTGGAGCCGCCTTTGGTTTAGGATTTATCATTGGGCCAGCCATTGGTGGCTTTGTGGGATCTTACGGATGGAGTTATCCATTTCTAACTGCTGCGGCCCTCAACTTTTGTAATTTTCTCTTTGGTTTTTTTGTCCTACCTGAATCCTTGCCTGTAGAGAAAAGAAGAAAAATTGAGCTCAAGAATTTACACCCGCTCAAGTCTTGTCAGCGCATTTTTCAAAGGCAGCTTTTACTTCCGCTACTCGTGATTTATTTTTTGGTTTTCTTTTCCGGTCAAGTACACCCCAGCAATTGGACTCTTTATACTCAGCTTAAGTTTCATTGGACAGCACGCGATGTTGGACTTTCGCTAGCCGTAGTAGGATTGAGTATCGCAATTGCTCAGGGCCTACTTGCACGAATTATTATTCCTAAGCTTGGCGAATGGCGGTCGGTGTTGTTTGGTGTTTTAGCCAATGCATTTGGATTCTTGGGTTTTTCTTTGGCGTCAAAATCTTGGATGATGTTTGCGGTATTAGTTCCAAGTTCACTTTCAAGTGTCTCAGGGCCAGCGCTGCAGTCACTTATATCCAAAGATGTTCCTTCAAATGAGCAGGGTGAATTGCAGGGAACTTTGATGTCACTTACTAGCTTAACTTCGATTCTCGGGCCAATTGTTTACACACATTTGTTTTCTTATTTTACCTCTGGAGTCTCGTATTATTTTCCTGGCGCCGCATATTCATTGGCTGCCTTAATTTCTTTTTTTGCAGCTTGCCTTGTGCTTCGGCAATTTTTTGCTGCCAAACATTCTGTATCTGCCAATCCTTTTGAGTCGGAGGCTTCGATATGATGTCGAATGGCATGTCAAAAGAGGAATTTGAAAGCTTCTTAACGTGTGGTGCAATTTTAAGGCAAAATGACTCCTATCATTTGGTGCAGGGTCCCTTTGCGTCTCCCGCTAACAAAGAGGAAATACAAATATTATTTCCGGATTTTTTTATGGACTCTGAAACTGAATTTGTTAGTGGTTCAAATTCCTTTCAAATTTCCCAAGAATTGTTTAGCGAATATTTGGATGGGTACTTGAGTGACCGACCTAATATATCAAAGCTTGATTGGATTGAGCCTGAATTAGACAAATACCGAGAGGCCTTTGATCAAACTAAAAGTGAAATGATTTCGGGCGAATTAAAAAAAGCAGTCCCAGTACTTTTTGCGCGTGCCCAGACCAATATGGATAAAGTAAAACGGGCGCAAATACTGAGAAATTTAAATAAGAGTCCTTTGAACTTATATGTATACGGAAAATGGAACGAGGACGAAGGGGTGCTGGGTGCAAGCCCTGAAACCTTAGTGAATTTTGAGTCCGGAAACTTGAAAAGTATGGCTCTCGCTGGGACCCAAAGTAGAAGTACGGAGCTCTGTAATTTATTGGGTGACCCTAAAGAGGTATTAGAGCATCAGCTCGTCGTAGATGATATCATTGAAAGTTTAGCCCCTTGGGGGGTTCCGATAAGTGTGGGCCCTGAAGTTTTAGAGTTGAAGCAGTTGTGGCATCTTAAGACTGATATTAGCTTGAGATTGGAGTCTCCGTTTGATCCCAAAGAAATTATAGAGAAGTTGCATCCAACTCCAGCCTTGGGAGTTTCGCCTCGAAGTTTCGATTACAATTGGTTAAGGCGACTTCCAGATGCGGATATTCGAAAGCGATTCGGGGCGCCTTTTGCAATGCTTTTTCCAAACGGGGACTTTGTATCGGTGGTAGCGATTCGCAATATTCAATGGGAACAGGGACAAGTTTTGTTGGGCGCTGGCGGTGGTGTGGTCTCCATGAGTCATTTCGAAAACGAATGGCTAGAGCTTGAACATAAGAGAAATTCAGTTCGGACAATGATGGGAATTTAGGCGCTTTATTTCATCATGTATTTCTGAAGCGAGGCTTGCATTTCATCTGAATGATAAGGTCGAAGTAAGCGGGCGATGTGTTGCGCCCCTTGTTTCAAGTGTTTTTTAGAGGCCGGTTGTTCTGGACTTTCAAAAAACTGAAATAACGAAATCGATGTTATTAAAACTAAATCTGAAATCATTTGCATTTCTTTGGGATCCTTCACTGGGCGCATCACGCCCATTTTGACCCATAATTTATAATTGGCCAATAGCAAACGCATTGTTTTCAATACATAAGTACGCCATTTCTTTGCAAGCGTCGGATCTTTTTTGCGCAAATGATAGCTCTCGCGGTGAAAAAATCGATACTGCCAAATCACTTCAAAAGATCTCTCGACGAGTTCAAGCGGGGGCGGCAATTCACTATCGACGTTTGAGTGCCGCCAAACGCTATATGTGGCCTCGCACATCGTATCAAAGAGTTCGCAAATAATTTCTTCTTTGTTGCGAAAATGAAAATAGAGATTCCCGGGACTAATTTCGAGAGCTTGTGCGATATGATTGGTCGTCACCGCAACAACACCAGACTGATTGAAAAGCTCAATGCTAACGTCTAAAATTCTCTGGCGGTTTTTGGCCATTCTCATTGCGGACCCCTTTACAGCTCAATTGAAAATCGAATAAGATTGAAAATAAAGTAGGCGTACTCTATTTTCAAACAAATTCGCAATAATGCCACCAGCAAAATTTAATGTAGACTAGACAAGACTTTTAAATTATTTATAATTTCATAAACAACAATAGAGGGCACAATGGAAGAAATTGAAGTTCCGCTTGAAGGATTACACGAAGAAATGCATCACCACGCTCAGGGTGGAGGTGGCCACGGTGGCGGGCCATCTTGGATTATGCAAGGAGCATTGCTCTCAGCCTTTCTTGCCGTTTTTGCTGCCGTTGCCGCGCTTTTGGCAGGTCACTATGCCAATGAAGCCATGATTGAACAGCTCCAGGCTTCAGATCATTGGAGCCACTATCAGGCTAAAAGTATAAAAGCGAGTGTTCTTGAAGTTAAACGCGAGGTTCAAGCATTGCTTGGTAAGGGCAGTGACCCCGCAGTCGAAGAAAAACTGAACGAGTATAAAAAAGAACAACATGAAATTGCAGAAAAAGCCACAGAGAGAGAGAAAGAGTCAAAGCAGCATTTAAGCAAACATGAGATTCTTGCCAGAGCGGTGACCTTTTTTCAAATTGCCATTGCAGTTACGGCGATTGCGGTTTTAGCTAAGAAGCGTCAGTTTTTATTTGTAAGCTTAGCGTTTGGGGTAACGGGCATCTATTTTTTAATACAAGCTTATTTTTTTAGCTAAGAGCCTGTTTAAGAAGTATTGCATTATCAGCTTCTACAATCTAAGCACGCCTGCCGTCGGCAATTTTTTGCGAATCTGACAATGCAATACTATCGAATCGGGCTCTAAAAAGAAGCAATGGGCGCTAACGGCGCCTGCCCTGAGAATAAGTTTCTTGCTAGTAAAATTATAAGTATGCTTTACTGCGAGCTATGCCAAATCCAATTAAGAATTTCTTTTTAGGTCGCCCTTTATCAGTACAAGAAATGGGGCATGAACGCCTCGGTAAAATTCAAGCTCTTGCCGTATTTTCAAGTGATGCGCTTTCTTCAGTAGCTTACGCGACCGAAGCGATTTTGTTTGAGCTAGCAGCAATTGGCGGAATGGCTCTTGATTGGTCACTGCCGATTTCCCTTGCGATCTGTATTTTGCTTTTAATTTTACTCATTTCCTACCGCCAAACTATTCATGAGTATCCAGGCGGTGGCGGTGCTTATATTGTGGCAAAGGCGAATTTAGGAGAAACTCCAGGCCTTATCGCAGGCGGCGCACTCTTGCTAGATTATTTGTTAACCGTATCGGTGTCTGTGTCTGCAGGTGTATTGGCGATAACTTCGGCCTTTCCAGGCCTGCGTTCCTACAATGTCATTTTTTGCTTGATATCGATTTGGATGATTGTATTGGGAAATCTCAGAGGACTTAAAGACTCCGGAAAAATATTCGCTGTACCTACTTATGTTTTTGTGTTTTCAATTTTCTCTCTCATTGGAGTTGGTGCCTACCAGGCGATTACCGGAACACTCACCGTAAAACCAGTCGCTGAAGCCCTGACATTTCAATATCCGGCCATAGGAATCTTTATGATTCTGAAAGCTTTTTCAGCTGGTTGTACGGCGCTTACTGGAGTAGAGGCCGTGTCAAATGGCGTACCTGCGTTTCGTAAGCCTGAGAGTGAAAATGCAATTAGTACCTTAAAATGGATGGTTGTCATTTTGGCTATCATGTTCATAGGAATATCAGTATTAGGGCATTTGATACATGTAATGCCGAATGACAATGAAACCGTAGTATCGCAAATTGCACGTCACATTTTTGGAACGGGCGTTTTTTATTATATCATTCAGTTTTCAACAATGGGTATTTTGATTCTTGCCGCCAATACGGCATTTGCTGACTTTCCTAGATTGTGTTCGCTGCTCGCTATCGATCGTTATTTGCCGCGACAGTTGGCGAGCCTTGGCGATCGCCTGGTGTTTTCAAATGGTATTTTGCTGCTTGGCTTCTTCGCTTCGGTTTTGGTTATCTTATATGGAGGCGATACCAACTCACTCTTACCATTATACGCGGTCGGCGTATTTATTTCATTTACACTTTCGCAAACCGGAATGGTGGTAAAGTTTTATAAAACCAAACCCAAGGGCTGGCGGCATCATGCAGCCATCAATGCGACTGGCGCGATCGTCACGACGACCGTTTTGCTGGTCATTTCAATCACGCGCTTTATGCATGGAGCTTGGATCATTTTATTGCTCGTTCCACTCAACGTAATGGTCTTTAAAAAGATAAAAAAGCACTACTATGATTTGGCGCCACAGCTTGTAACCAAGCCCGAGGATTTTAAAGAATGTAGTGAGCCTTTGGATGTTATGGTTTTGATTCCACTTTCGAATATGCATCGCGGAATGATTAGAGCCATTCGCTTTGGTCGTTCAATATCGAAAGATGTGATCGCTGTTACGGTCGATATCAATCCCGAAGGAACCGGACGTTTAAGGGATTCTTGGCCGCTTTATCAAACTGGTATTCCTCTTATGGTATTGCCGTCTCCATTTCGATCTATGTCTGAGCCTCTTTTGCAGTTTGTTTCTGAGAAAATCGAAGAAGCAAGGTCACAAAAGCGCGAAGTGGTTTTGCTTATTCCTGAATTTGTAACCGCAAGATGGTGGCATAATATTTTGCACAACCAAACAGCTGTCATTATTAGAACCTATATTTGGCTCAGATATCCTGAACTTGTGGTAACAAGCGTCCGCCATCGCCTTAAGTATTAAAATTGAAAATGACTTTCGATTTTGAATTCCGAAAAATCATCTTTGGATCTGAAGAGTATCGACAAAGTCTAAAGCTTCGCGAACAGATTCTGCGCATTCCTTTGGGCCTCAAATTGACGCCGCAAGAGTTAGAAAGAGACAAAAGGGATCTTCATCTTGGCGGATTTAAGGGTGAACAATTGATAGCCTGTTTGGTGTTGTCAAAATTGAGTTCGCAAAGAATGAAAATGCGACAAGTTGCAGTTTTAGAGGAATTGCAATGCCAAGGCGTCGGCGCAAAATTAGTAAAGTTTTCAGAAGAGATCGCTTTAGAAAATAAAATTTTCGAAATGGAACTCAGTGCGCGCGCGACAGCATTAAAATTTTACTTACGCCAAGGTTATTTGGCTCAAGGAGAATCTTATTCCGAGCAGAATATTCCGCATATCAAGATGTTTAAGGCTTTGGTTTAAACTTTTAAAAATAATAGTGACCGGTCAAATATCCCGAATCAAAATAGCTCGTGAACTTTCTCATATCTCGCTCTTTACGATACTCAGCTTGAATTTCGAGGTGCGGGCGTGGATAAAATTTAAATCCGCCGCCAAACGAATCATCGCGAGAGCTCAGCGTATTGAGATCCAAATAAGATTCCTCTTGAAGAATATAGAGGTTAACGCCTTTATAAGCTTCAAAACCAAGTTCATTATAGTCCACAAAGCCGCGGGCTTCAATATTGGTGACTTTGTCTACTTTGGATTGCCAGTCCCACTCGCTCAGTAGGTATAGCTTCGGAGTCAATTTCAATACTCCAAAAGCGCCGCTCAAAATGCGGTGATAGGCGTCCGTACTTCCGTAGAGGAAGCTCACGCCAAGCTTAAATCGCTCTAGAACCCAAGCACTTGTTGAGAGTGCGGCACCATGTTCGTCTAAGCTTGGGTCGGGAGAATACTCAATCGCGGCGGCTTCTAAATCGCCTTTACCCATAAGAGCGGTCAGAAAGGCATCAAACTTCTCGCCGAGATAAGCTGCCTCGAGATTAAAATGCTCCATGCCTTCATCGAAGCCGAGCGGTGCTCTGGTTGTCGCAAGATGGTTGGGAATATTGAGGCCATATGCTGGCAAGAACTTCCCAAAGCGGAGCGAAACTTCGTCAGAGAAAAAATAGCCAACATAATGCCTTGAAGAAATGGCTTCATAAAGATGTGGTGTCGAGCTTGGGCCGCGCTGAACTCCTAGGCTAGAATCAATATAGAATCCGCCAAAGCGAGCGCTGACTTCTAGTTGATTTTGCATCCAAAAGTTCTTGGTAAGGGTCTTTACATCGTCATTAGTATAGGACTGAATAAAGCGAAAATCCCCTCCCGCTTGAAACCATTCGTGAGGCTTGCCAATGAGACCATGTCCAAGCAGTTCTTCATTCTCATAGCTCCAGGTACTTAAAAGGTCCTTCGAAAGGGACCTGCCATACTCTGACATGGTCCCGCCGCCGGAAGGACTTACGTGACAGGCGATGCAATTGGGATAGCCATGAGCGGCCAATTCGGGAAAGGCCAAAGATTGAGACTGATAGGCGAGCACAGCAAAGAAGAGGCTAAGTAGTAAATTTTTCATGGGCTATTTGTATGCGAAAGTTTGAAAAAAATGAAGGATATATTAAAAACTAAGAGAAAAAAATGAGCATCAGTGTTAGTAAGTAGTTCTGTTCCCTTCGCTATTTCAATGAGGGCTTTTCCGTGCAAGATATGTTGAAAAAACAACTCCAGCGAGTGCGCTTCGAAAAGGCGATTTCATATATAGATCAAAATGCAAACGGGAAAAAGCATTTGAATACTCAAGAGCTTGCCAGCCTCAATATGATGATTCGAGGAAGCGATGAAGATCCTTGGAGAAGTGAAGCGGCAGTTGTCAGTATACCTGGTGGCAAGCGCGCGAGCTTTTCAATATTAACCAATCCTCTCATTAGCTTACGAAATATCATTTCAAATGCGATGCAAAAAGCAATGAACGGCGATGTCGAGGACGCTGCTCTCGACCTGTACTCGCAACTGGTGTTGAATCACTTTTTTAAAGATGCCAATCGCCGAACTGCAGTAGCTGCGACCCATTGGCTTTTGCTCGAGCGTGGGATTCACATTTCAGCCCTCGGACTTCTTGAATTTGGCATCGGAGATATTCGCTCTGAGGATCAGCTGAAAAGTTTAAAGAAGCTCATTCGAATCAGTATCGAAGTTGCCAAATCGCGCGAATAATCTTCGCGACAATTGAAAGTGCGGCAGCAAGAAATTGAAAGTAAACTAGAATCTCTCTCGTCTTGGAGTCTGTTTTGCACTTAGATCGAATCTATATTGAAGTCAGCAATATCTGCAATCTTCAATGCCATTTTTGCCCTGAGGTGGAGCGCGGCAATCAGATTCTCTCGCTAGAGAAATTTAAATTTGTTTTGCAACAAGTGCGGCCCTTTACATCGAGAGTTTGCCTACATGTGATGGGGGAGCCGCTTGCTCACCCAGAATTTTCTGGTCTCATTGAGCTCTGTACGCAAAATCAACTCGAAGTGCTGATTACTACTAACGCGACTTTGCTACGCATAGAGAATGTCTCAGCCTTACTTTCACCCGCAGTTTCGCAGGTGAATATATCTCTGCAGAGTTTTGCTGCCAATCTTAAATCTTCGGATTATTTTGATGCTCTTGAACGCTACCTTTCGCCAATTTTCAATTTCGTAGATCAAGCAAAACTCCTGCGCCCAGATCTTTATGTGCAATTCAGACTTTGGAACCAAGGTGCTGTCGAGTCCGAAATTGAATCACGTGCAAATCAGCAGATTCTTACAAAGCTAGAAGATAAATTTTCAGTTCAAATTGATCCGACAAAAATTGAATTGAAATTTAAGAAATCCTTTCCCCTCGGCGGTCGAGTTTCAATTCAATTTGATTCGCGCTTTCGCTGGCCCAGCCTGCAAGACGAAGTTTTAAGCGAGCAGGGTTTTTGCCATGCGCTGACAAGCCATATTGCCATTCATGCAGACGGCAAAGTCGTGCCTTGTTGCCTTGATAAAGAGGCTAAAATCAATTTGGGAAATATTTTTGAAACCAATTTCTCTGAAATTTTGAAAAGTGATCGCGTGCAGAATATGAAGCGGGGATTTGCTCGCGGCGAGCTTTGTGAAAGTCTTTGCAAGAGATGTGACTTTATCCAAAGATTTGCAAATAAGGCAGCTAGAATAAAGAGCGCCAGCCGCCATTTAAAGGAGTCTGTCTTATGAGTTTCTGCGTTCATCTTGCAAAAGAGAGTTTTAAATTTTCAAGCACTCATTTTACAATTTTTTCTGCAATTTCAGCTGAGCGTTTGCACGGGCATAATTATCAATTGTATTGTGATATTGAACTTACGGAGCTGAATTCTACGCTCGGAATGGCGTTTGACTTCAATTTGATAAAACCCGAGATAAAAGCACTTTGCGATGAAGTCGATGAGCGCATTTTAATTGCCGCCAAATCACCCTATCTCAAATTTAAATATATTGGTGATTCACTCGAGATGCAGTTTGCAGATCGCCGCTATGTCTTTCCGAAGGCGGACTGTGTAGAGCTGGCAGTGGTCAATATAACAAGCGAGGAATTGGCTCGGTATTTTTGTGAAAAGTTATGGCTACGTCTGGTTCAAGCCAAAATTGAAGATTTGAATCAGCCTAAATTTAGGTCTCTCCAAATTAGAATTGAAGAGACAAGGGGCCAAAGTGTGAGTTACAAAAAATCTATTTATCCCCACGAGGCGCATTGATCATCGGATCTGGAGCGACTTTTGCCGCAGCCTTCGCCTTTGGTTTATTCAATCTGTAAGCATAAGGTCTGCCCGTCTTCGGATCAATTTTATCATTTTGCACTGTCGTCACTGGCGCGGAGGCCACCGGGGCCGCAGGCGGAACCGGAGCAACAACTGCTGTCGGCGCTTCAGCGATCGGTGCAATTTGTGGAACCACGGCGTGCGGGCGCACTCCATAATCTAAACTTACTTCTTTTGGTTGAAGCAAAGCAAAATAGGGCCCATTGCATACAGTAGTAGGTCTGACCGCAGTACCTTGAATAGGTATAGCGGCGGGTTGCGCGGCAAGGCTAGGTTGCGCTTCAACTGCATCTTCGATAAATGCAGCATGCTCAGAAACCCATTTGCAGGGAAGTGGCTTGGCTTTCGAATATCCTTCAACTTGCAATTCCAATCCTGTTAAGTTTTGTTTGTCGATTCGACAAATTTTCGGGCCGTCATGTTTAAAATAAAGCATGTGATTGGGACTCGTTCTCAAAGACTCCTCAATACGCACGCAGGGAGTTTCAGAACTAAAATTATTGGCGCCCACACAAGCTCCAGTAATTTCGACATTTTTAAGTTGAGATGAAACGATACTGACATTGCGAATTCCTTTGACTGTAACATTTGGGCCAATTTCAACGCGAAAGTTTCTTTTAGAAACAAACTTTGAGAGATCAGCTTGAAACTGCAAATCAACGCTTCCACAAAATGTAACAGGACCAATTAAAACAATTGGCCAATCGTGAACGTCAATTCCGGCAGCGCGCGATTTTCTCAAAGCTTCAGGTGCAAGACCATTGAGGTTAACGCTGATATCTTTTATTCTTGGATCTAAATAAGTAGTCGGCTGAATATCTGGATCCTTCATATCGTACAGAGGATAAAATTCTTCATCTTCCGCCAGGATCAAACAATTATCATCCTTACGAAGTTGTGAAACTTTTCTGCGAACTATTGAGCTTGCTGGAGTGCTATCATCATTTGACGTTCTTGAAAATGCAGCGCCGATCCTATGAAAGAGTCTAGAAAGAGCATTGTCTGAATCGCCTTGGTTGGTGGTTGCAGCTTGGCCTGACGGGCCAGTTTCTCCTGGATAGAGTTCGCCAGATGCCCCAAGACTCATATTTGAGGTAGAAAGAATCAATACACTCAGTAAAGCTGTCGCAGCAACGCGCGTCGTAGAAGTCGAATTTTTGAAGTTTTTCATTACGGACTCTCCTTAAAGATATCGATCCAAATTCATAAACTTCAAAGCGTATGCCACTAGGGAAGCAATATATTAAGGCCTGGGCCTCCAAATCTAACTTAATGCATATAAACGACATTTTGCGCTATGCCTTGTCGAGCTCTTAAACAGCCATAATATACCTGCTTAGTTTTGGAGGC
>JAYUEN010000104.1:0-19637 GCA_043739185.1 Bdellovibrionales bacterium | reverse complement strand
TCATCACAGCTAATAGCGAGCCGGTGGCACCCGCACTAATAGCGGCAGCGAAGCTGGTTTTCATTCTCTTAAAATTCAACATAGAAGTAAGGAGAATGCCACTCACCAAACCAATCATGAGTGCCCAATTATTCATGGTCCCTTGAAGCGTTTCTGGATTCATTTTATAGGGAGCAAGAGTAGCCCATTCGGCGATCTTCCAATGAGTAAAGACCACTTTTTGTAGAATGAGAGTCACCAGCAATACGCATAGGAGCGGCAAAGCGGCTAAGTAAATTGGCGGGAGCTCTTTTTTCTTTAGAGAAGTCGCCTCACTTGCCAGTGATTTGCCGTAGCCCTCGCCCATCGATTTTAATTTTCGTCTTTGCGATTCGAGATAAATCATGCCGCCAGTAAAGATGAGAATGGCACCAATCAAGCCGAAGACGGGGGCGGCGTAGAGGTCGGTATTAAAAAACTTCATGGGAATGGAGTTTTGAATTTGTGGAGTTCCGGGAAGGGCATCCATGGTAAAGGTAAAAGCGCCAAGAGCTATGGTGGGAGGCAACAATCGTTTTGGAATATCGGCGTCTTTGAAAATTGAATTTGCAAAAGGATAAACCGCAAAAGCCACAACGAACAAGCTGACCCCGCCGTAAGTTAAAACGGCACAGGATAAAACCACCGCGAGCATAGCGTGCTTGGTGCCCAATTTTGAAGTGATTGAATGAGCAATTGAGTCGGCTGAACCCGACTGCTCCATCAATTTTCCGAAAACCGCGCCCAACAGAAAAAATGGAAAATAAACTTTTACGTAACCTGCTAACTGCGGCAAAAAAATCTCAGTATAGGTTGGCAAAATTGAAAGGCCAGCGATGGCAGCAGCAAGCAAAGCAAAAACCGGTGCAAAAAAGATTACCGAAAATCCCCGGTAAGCCATAAACATCAGCAGGCACAAGCTTAAAAGAATGCCAAAGCTTCCGAGCATAAGACTCCTTAAGAAAGGTGAAAAACTAGAATGAAGGGCTAAAAAGAAGTCTGTAAATAGAGTTGGCCTGGCATAATGTCAACTGCATTGATGGGATTTCTTATTAGTTATTCACCATTCTCATAAGCGGCAAAGCGCGCGCATATCTTGATCAAATTTTATTCTCACGTTAGGCTTGAGAAATGAAGATGAATTTCACTCTAATCTGTTTTTTTCAATTTATACTTTGGAGTTGTGCTCAAGCCCCAGTCGTATCTGAAGTTCCATCTTGGATTCATCAGCCCGCCAGAAGCGTCGACAGCGGTTATTTGGTGTATGTGGCAAAGGCGAGCTCAGGCAGCGTCGACCGAGCGCAATTCAAAGCAGAAGGCTTAGCTCTTGAGGATTTGGCGAATGAATGTTCGATCATTCCAAAAGGCACGCGCATTGAGGATCGCTATAGTGAGGAAATTGAGAAGGGAATATTTTACTCCTATATTAAAATTGGTTTGGAATTTCAAATTTGCGAGAGCGCGAAAAAAAGCCTTCAACCAAAAGACATTCAGGAGCTTGCGAGTCAAGCGTTTACCGAACAGCTTCGAAAGTACCAAGAGCTCATTGAAACCGGTGAGCTTCCGAATGTTGCAAATTTAGCAGAGGTGACACCTCCTGAGCAGTTTGCGCCACCACCAGAACGAGCGGCAACTGATGATGAGAGCAGTTACGTTTTGGCAACTCGGCAGTATGTGGCTTACCAAAAGCAAATTGTGGTTTTGTCAGGGCCTAATGCCTTTGCACCTAATTCGCTTGAAAACCAAAAATTTATTACGGCGGTTTCGCCAAGTATTCAGGTGATTTCGAGCTCGGAACTTAAAAATCCAATTTTTCATACTGGGTCGATTGTATGGTCGAATTTTCCGAATCACTCTCGCATCATTCGACCGCCTAATTTGAACGGCGTTAGTCGGCATGAAATGCAAAGACCAGAGCAAAGACCAGAGCAAAGACAGCGTCCGCCCCAAGCCCTGCCGAGTCAAAATGGGGGCCGTTTCAACTCACAAAATATGGCGCCAAGAAATCAAGGCCCGCAACATTTAAACAATCTTCATAGAGCTTCACCACGGCAGAATGGTCCGAGCCATTCAAAGCCTCAAGCCCATGGCAAAAGGCGTAAACGAAAAAATCAAGACTTTGACAATTGACCTCTCCTAACAAGTTGTGATGTCCTCATTAGGCTTTTGAAAAACAAAGTCCCTTTCAATGAATTGGAGTATAATTAAATGAAAGCATTTCTTTCTCACTTTCTGGTTTCTGTGCTCATAGGTCTCTCAATTGTTTTATCTAGTGCCGCAAACACTGCGCGGGCAGAGGCAAATACCACAATATGTGAGCAACTTAAAAATTCGGTAATCAACGGGAGTGCACACGACAAGCTAAATCGCTTTCTCGCAACTCAATGGAAGTATCTGATGCATGAGTATCCAGAATGGGCGACCTATGCGGGAGAGCCAGGTCAAAATGACCGCTGGACAGATCAGTCACTTGAAGCCATAGCTCGGCGAAAAAAAGAAAGCTTTTGTCAGCTTGAAATCTTAAGAGGAATTTCGGCGAATCAATTGAAGGGTGAAGATAAAATCAATTTCGATCTGGCAAAGCGCAATCTTGAGGTTTCAATTGAAGGTCAAAAATTTGGGGCAGAGTATTTGGTACTTGATCAGCTTGGCGGGCCTCATCAAGCTTTGGCTGATATACTTGTTACCATGCCAGCTGCTAGTTTTAAAGATTATCAAAATATGATATCACGATTGGATGCCTATCCTAGCCTCATCAGCCAAGAGGAAGTATTGTTAAAAGAAGGCTTAAAAAAGAAAATCACTGCGGTGAAGATGTTTTTAAAATCAGTGCCCGCGCAGTTTGATCATTTGCTAACTGAAAATATCGAAAGCTCTCCTTACTATGAAGTTTTCAAAGAAATCAATTCGTCATTGTCGACAGCAGAAAAACAAAATATTCAGGCTCTTGCAAAAGAAGCTATAAGAACAAAAGTTTATCCTAGTCTGCGGGAGCTCAAAAAGTTTGTGGTTGATGAATACATTCCTGGTGCGCGTGAAAACATTGCGCTAAGTGAAATGCCAAACGGAAAAGCTTGGTATGCTTATAATGTGAAAACACAGACGACAACTGATTTGACTCCAGATCAACTTCACGATCTGGGTCTAAAAGAAGTTGCTAGAATTTCAGGAGAAATGACGAAGCTTCGCGAAGAAATGAAATTCAAAGGAAGTAGCGAAGAATTCAATAAATATTTGCTGACCGATGCGAAATTTTATTTCAAACAAAAAGACGAACTGCTTGATTCTTATCGAAGCATCGCGAAAAAGATTGATCCAGAACTTCCAAAATTATTTAAGACTCTGCCTCGCTTGAGTTATGGAGTTCGTGAAATGCCAGAGTTTAAGGCCAAAGAGAGCCCAGGCGCTTATTATGAACAAGGAAGTTTGGAGTCTGGCCGAGCCGGATTCTTTACCGCCAATACATATGATTTAAATGCACGGCCAAAATGGGCGATGGAAGCTCTTACCATGCATGAATCTGTACCGGGCCATCACTTTCAAATCGCAATTGCTCAGGAGCTAAAAGACATTCCGAAGTTTCGAACCGAGGGTGGCTATACGGCATTTATTGAAGGCTGGGGACTCTATGCTGAGCGCTTGGGTGAAGAAATGGGATTTTACAAAGACCCGTATTCAAAGTACGGAGAGCTCACTTATGAAATGTGGCGGGCGGTTCGCTTGGTAGTAGATACCGGCATGCACGCTAAGTCTTGGCCACGGCAAAAGGCTATTGATTATATGAAAACTCTGCTTCCGAAATCTCAGTTAGAAGTTGAAGTTGAAATTGATCGCTATGTTACATGGCCGGGTCAAGCGCTCGCATATAAAGTGGGACAACTCAAATTTTTGGAGTTAAGAACGCGGGCAAAGGACGCATTGGGCGAAAAATTTGATGTACGCGAATTTCATGATGAACTTTTGCGCCACGGAGCTCTTCCGATGGATGTACTTGAAAAAGTCATGACCGAATGGATGAATACCAAAAAAAGATTGATTTGATAGCTGTCCCTTATTCAGCGCCCTCATTGCTAGTGCCTAAGTGGACCCAGATTTCGATGAATTTCTTTCAGAAGAAATCCCACTTTGGCATTGATCAGCAATCTTTCTTGAAATCAGGGCCTGCTTTGCTAGAGGAATAAACAAAATCTTCTGAAAACCGTGCTGGCACGCTTTCTGCTTTGTGGACCCATTATCAATACTTGATTCTGCAGGCGGCGCAAATCTGAGTCGCTCAAGAATTTGAATCAAGTAATAATTAATAGGGGTTTTTATGAAAAAATTATCAATGGCTTTTGCAGCACTTACGCTACTTTCAGTTAGCAGCGCTTTCGCGAATTTCGTACCAGGCCGCGTAGACACTGTGGTTTCTTGTTCAACGACTTTGGTAAATGGATATTCAATTCAAATTACAAGTACCGAAGGAACACCTCAGTATATTGCAAATATTTATCATGGTGGTGTTGTAGGTAATACGCAAATCGCCGGACCAATCGAAGTGAAAATGACTACCAAGGGCCAAAAGACAACGATTGTCGATACACGTTCAGCTGGCGAATATTTTAAATTAGTTATCGATCAGCAATTGAACCCACAACCACAAAATTCAAATGTATTCACTTTCGTTCCAAACTCAAAAGCAAAACTTAATTTGCAATTAGCAAGTGAGCCAAGTCTACCTTTGTATTGCTCATTTCCAGTTCATATCATGTAATTATTTAGATTCTGATTTTGAATCATGAGCCGCGGCTGAATCAGCTGCGGTTTCTTTTTGATGATGTAGTCCTTTTGCGCTCTTACAATCCTTGATCGCTTCAATTAAATCTTTGTTTATTCCCTCGACCTTTTCGCCCTTCATAAGATTGTGGGCGCAGTGCCAGGCATCTTTGCCGGTTTGATTTGCTTCGCTACAAGCTTCATGAATTTTTTTACATCCGGCATTTTCTTTATGAGCAAGTGCAGAGACTGAGCTGAATAATAAGAGGAAAATGGCCATTGCTTTCATTCTAGTTTGAGCTTTCTATCATTGGTTTTTTTTCAAAAAAAAGGCGGAGGCTACTGACCTCCGCCTTTCGAAATTAGATTCTTTTATAATTCGCAGCGATAATACAAAATACTAGAAGCATGCTCAATAGTTCGTATGTCATCTAAGCCCATTGGCGTGGTAGCAAGGCTCATGATTTCATTGGCCTTCACACGATCAATAGATTGCTCTACTTCAAAACACAAATAGGCATCTAATTCAATTCTGTCCGGATTCATTGAATCACAATTGGCTGCATCCATTGCTAAGTTAAAAGCATTTTCTGGCATCAAATTATCGAGACAATTGAAATTTGGATAGATCGTGACAATCCCAATTGGCTGAGGAATTGGCGGCGGAATTGGATGTGGATAAGGTCTTGGCCATGGTCCTGGCACAGGATATGGATGTGGATAAGGTCTTGGTTGTGGCCATGGTCCTGGATGCGGCTGTGGCCACGGACCAGGATGCGGAACCGGTGGCGGCTGAGGATGTGGCCATGGTCCTGGATGTGGTGGCGGTTGCGGATGTGGTGGCGGTTGCGGATGAGGTGGTGGTTGAGGATGTGGCGCTGGTTGGGGATGTGGCCAAGGACCTGGTTGCGGACCTGGGCGAGGTGCCTCAATTATTTGTGCATCAGGTTGTGCATTTGGCGAAAAGCTTTGGTCTGAGAGATTCGATTGTCCGTCTGTGCAAATGACATCACCAGATAAAATTTGATCGCTTGGACCTTGCGCAAAGGCATAGGAAGTTACAAGCATTAAAGCTAAAACTATTTTTTTCAAGAAAGCCCCCCTGTTAATAATTAATTGGCAAATAAACAGTCAGATTCATTGAAAGCTTGAGCCATTTTTTTGTCAAGATTCTAGGGAGTGACCTGGTCTAGGTTTTGGAATAATATCGTTCCATTGAATACAGACAAAAAGGAACAGGCCTACTAATGAGAACTATCCAATCACGAGTTTAAGAGATGAAAAAAGCATATCGAGAAAGAGCCTCAGTTGTTTGCCTATATCAAGATAAATTACTGGTGTTTAAAGGCGTTGATCCCTCGTCAAAGCAAGTGTACTGGTTTTTGCCGGGTGGGAAAATTGAGGCGGGCGAAAAGCCATGGGCGTGCGCCCGGCGAGAGGCTCTTGAAGAGACTAGTTATCGCTTAATCATTGATCCAAATTCAGAAGTCGTTAAGTCGTACTCACATCACTGGGACCAAGTTCAATATTCTTGTAAAACTTTTTTTTACCGAGGAATTCTGGCCGAAGAATATCACGATCCAAAACCTGTATCGGATGCTGACTACCATCATGGGACCTTTTGGATTCCATTAAAATCTGCTATTGAGTTTTTTGCATATACGAAAGAAATACAACAGGCCGTAATCGCCCTGGCAATGTAAAGCATATTCAAAATCCACAGTGCTCAATTATGCCACTTGTTTAGGTATAAGTCCTTAACCCAAATTTAATGGCGTTATGAATTGTGTGAAAGAACAAACTTCTGTAGAAAAGGGGCGTTACGGAACGTCTAAATATAGTCTTTTTCTCTACTGGTTTTTTTAAAAAAAAAGGGAGAGCATATGAAAAATTTTCTTATTGCGATAATGTTTACTGCCGTTGCTTTGCCCAGCTTTTCAAGGGCAGAGAATGTCTTGGTGAATTGTGGACCAATGAAGAGTGAAGATGGCAATATTTTGGTGGGAGCTCAATACGCAGTTGTTTCGATGACAAATTTCTTGAGCGGGACAAAAGAGCTTTTCGTTCGAACCGGAGCGGTGGTGCCAAATCCGCTTTTTACCTACGAGCTTTTAACAAGAAGTTTTATGGGCATCGATGCCAGTCAGTATAAGAGTGCTCACTATAACTTTTCTCTGGTTTATTTGGGTGGAGGTTTGCGGGGTTTTCTCGAAACTCACGATGGAAAGCTCAGCGGAATTTGTTTATCACCGAAGGATCAGCCTTAAGTATATCCGGCAGTCACGCGCTCGGCCTCTTCAATGCTGGTGAGGCCGCACAGAACCATTTTTAGGCCAAAATCTTCAATGCTGATATAGCCTGACTTTTTTGCTGCATGAATTAGGTCTTCGGTTTTTGCATTGCTTGAAATGAGTTCTTCAATTTCTCGGGTCTTCTTCCAGATTTCAATTATTGGAATTCGACCTAGATAGCCAGTCTCATTGCAGGCGGAGCATCCAACCGCCGCCTTCAATTCTAAAGGGACCTGATTCGGACCAAGACGTTTTGCGAAAAATTCTTTTTCGATTGCGGTAGTAGGTCTGAGGCGACTGCACTTTTTGCAAAGGGCGCGGGCCAAGCGCTGAGCCATGGCGCCAATAATTCCACTCGCCGCTACTCCCGCAGGAATTCCGAGATCATGAAGTCGATTGCGAATTCCAAAAGAGCTATTGGTATGCAGAGTTGAAATGACCAAGTGCCCACTCATGGCGGCTTCAAAAACAATTTTAGCAGACTCTTCATCACGGATTTCTCCGACCATTACAACATCAGGATCTTGTCTGAGTGTACTCTTCAAGGCCTTTGCGAAACTCATTCCGGATTTTTCATTTATTTCAATTTGTGTGGTACCCGGAATTTCAAGCTCTACGGGATCTTCAAGCGATATGATTTTGACATCTACATGATTGAGTTCTGCAATCAACGAATAGAGTGTTGTGGTTTTTCCGGAGCCGGTTGGCCCAGTGACCAAAAACAATCCCTGTTTCGCACGGGCTATAGCTTTTAGAATTTTAATTGAATAGATGTCAGGAACTAGCATACTCAAGGGCTGTGTGGAGCTGCGGTTTCGAATGAGTCTCAATACAGCGTTTTCACCATGTTTGGTTGGTACGGTCGAAACTCGCGCCGTGATATGTGTGTCGCCAGCAACTAGTTTGAGTTGACCATCTTGCGGCACCATATGGTTGGCAATATCGAGTTGGCTAAGGACCTTCACTCGTGAAACCAATTCAATGCCAATTTCTTTGGGAATTTTATTGGCCACTTCCATCATCACTCCGTCAATTCGGTAGCGCACACAATAGCCGTCATTAGAAGGTTCAAAGTGCACATCGCTGGCTCTCGAGTCATAGCCTTCAACTAAAATTCGATTGAGTTCGAAAACAGTACCTTCTGTTTTGGCCATCGAGATATTCTTCGTATTCAGTGGCAGACCATTTGAGGCCATCACTGCTTCCCCCAGGCTCATCCACTTTTTAAAATTTTCAAAAGGGATTGCTTCTAAATTAATACGATATCCCCTCAAGTATCGGGCGGCCACAAAGCAAATCGATTCACTGTTAGGATTGACAACTCCAAGAGTCACTTCTTCATTATTTACTTTTAATGGAATAAGCTGGTGCTCGAGCATTACCTCTTTTGAGAGAATTTTAAGCGCATCTTGCATTTTTGGCGCTTCGCGATTGGTATCAAATTTCACGCCACTGAATCTGGTAACAAACTCAAGTCGTTTTGCCAAAACCTTTGAAACATTTAAACAAAATGCACCTGATTTTAAGAGCTGCATGAAGACATTTTTTTTCAATTTAATGATATTTGTAGTTTGTGAAGCCCTGGCGATGTGTGAATGAGGAGTATTGGTTAGTAGAGAAACTTCTGAGAGACTTTGGCGTTGTCCGATGCCAATGAGTTGGCAGTAATTTGAACTTGAATTGATTTGCTTTGAGAGTTCCACAGAGCCAGATTGCACCAAATAAAAAGTTTCACTGACTTCTCCTGGAGAGTAAATAATTTCACCAGCTTGATAAGTTACTTTTTCTGCAACTCCTGCCAATTGTTCAAAGACTTGGGGATTCATCGAATCAAAATAGTGAGATTTAGTTAGGGAGGTTTTAATATCTTCTTCTTCAAATTTTTCAATGGATTTTTTCGTTTTGCTCGGACCGCCGGCATATAGGAGTTTCAATTTTTTTTCAGTCAATTCAAAATCTTCTTCGCCAATCAAGACGACATTAACTTGAATCTTGGCCAGCTGGGTCTGACAAAACTGAGAGAATTCTGTGCGATAAGGGTCTTTCGCTGCAAACAAAATATTGTTTGTATAATACCGAAGGGGCAAAGCACCAAATTTCTTCCAGAGATTGGGCGGGAAAAAACTTGCAATCTCTGAACTCACGCTTATTGAGGCTGGATCAAAATACTCAATATAGGTGTGGCTTTGCGAAAAATTTAAGTTCAAATCAGCCAGAATCATTGCCAAGTTGTAGGAAAGGGCGGGCGTTTTCAAAAGAATTTTTAAAAAGGTATCACCGAGCATTTGATAAAGTTCTGTATCTTCGAAAGCAAAAGCGGAGGCAGATTTATAGCTGTGGTTGATTACTGAAAATTCAGAAAAGTGCGAGCCCGGCAAAAGCATAGCCACACGCGTGACTTGCTGTAGTTCGGGGCGGTATTTGGTGATTTCGACTGCACCCGTTTTAATAAAATATACTTGATCGCTAATTTCATTTTCTAAAATAATGGGTTCGCCTTTTTTGTATGAAAACGCTTTGAGTTGCGACGCAACCAAATTCAATACAGCATCATCAGCGTCACCAAAAAGATGACTTGATTTTAAAAGTTGAATGATTGAAGGATCAATCGGTGCTTCACCCATAATATTTCTATCGGTTAAATTTGCACCTAGCTCAAAGATTCTAGGCACTTAAATTGTTTTGTTTTTTGAAAACTAGACTCTCGGCAGTTTTTTGCGACCTTGGTCGGGATGCGATTCGCCATTTCGGGTCGAGTTCTCAGTAAAAATTTAGTAATTTCAGGTCTTAAGCGATGTCTTTATGAAGCCGAAGAGAATTGCAGATTCTTTCACTTTTTAAGGAGCGAGTCATGGGTTGGTTACGTGGACTTAAATTGAAACTTTTGATCATTCTCATGATCGGCTCAGTGGCGCTCGAGATTTCATTATTTGCAGCTTTTGATATTCGAGATAAACAAACGAAAACAATAAATAGTTTTATCTCGATGAAGATTCCCGAGGCGCAATCCATCGGGGCCGCAACCACACGCTTGAATGAAATGGTAAGACTTTTGACTTCGGGATTATTGGCCGAAGGTGATGCGAGCTTTCGTTTGAAGCGAATAAGTTTAACAGAAAATGCCTATATCGATTTCACGCAACAGCTCGCGCGGCTTAAAGGTGTTGGACTCGAAGCTAAATCTTTAGAGCAGCTCGATGATATTTCACACAGATCGACGCTGCTTGCACCCACTTTGGCCGCTATTTTGGTCCGTTACAAAGACAATTTGCCAGAATCAGATCGTTGGGTGCGCGAGCTCATTTTAAGAAAATTACTACCTGAAGTTGAACGTATGGATGAATCCTTTGCCGCCATTTCAAAAAACTTTGAGGGACGGGTTGGCTTGCTTAATATTGAATCTAAAGAAGGCGCCGAGCGAGCCGAGCAAAATATGCAGCTAGTGGCTTTGCTTTCGATTTTGTTTTTATGGTGTTTTGGGATGACAATCGCATTTAGTCTTTCAAAAAAATTGCAGAATGTGACCCAAAAAGTAGATCGCTCTTCAGTTGAGGTGGCGCAATCATCGCAGCAACTGGCGGTTTCATCCCAAGAATTGTCGAGCGCCTCACAAGAACAAGCTGCCGCATTAGAAGAGAGCTCGGCTTCACTTCAAGAAATTACCGGGATGGTCGAAAGCAATCTAAAGAATACCGAAGATAGCGTCAAACTTGCAAGATCTGTGATTTCTCTGACCGCCGAAACCAATGAGACGATTCGATCCTTGATGGAATCTATGAGTGAAATTAAAAAATCAAATGCCAAGGTCGAAGAACTTGCCAAAATCATTGAAGAGATTGGTGAGAAAACAGATTTAATTGATGAAATTGTTTTTCAAACTAAATTGCTATCCTTTAATGCGTCGGTCGAAGCAGAGCGCGCTGGTGAGCACGGAAGAGGTTTTGGAGTGGTGGCTCAAGAAGTAGGAAACCTTGCAAAGATGAGCGGAAAATCTGCGATTGAAATTTTTGCCATTGTCAAAACCGCAATTAAATCTGCACAAGAAGTCAGTCTCGATACCAAAAAAAGAGTCGAGAGTGGTTTTGCATTCTGTCACGAAGCGGCTGCCAAGATGGCAGAGGTCACTTCGTCAACAAAACAAATTTTAGCCAGTAGTGAACAAATTTATCGTGCATCAAAAGAACAGAACAGCGGAATTAGACAAATTAGTGTCAGCGTTGAAGCCCTAAACAAGTCAACCCAATCAAATGCTGCAAGCGCTGAAATGTCTGCCTCGGCCAGTTCGATTTTGTTCGATCTATCAGATAGTCTTAAAATCGAAGTCAAAGAGTTATTTTCAATTGTCGATGGTGCTAAGAATTCAAAATCTTCGGAGTCACTAAGAAAAACTCCCGGAGAGCAAGGTTCCGCACAAGCGGGAAATATTTTAAAGCTAAAAAAAGAGTCGCATTCATTTACGACTCATATGCCAATCAAAAAGGCATCAGGCGAAGGCAGCCACGATGACGATAATAGTGGTTGGGACAGCATTTGATTTGACAGTTTTGTGACTCTATTTCTATGTTAAAGCTGCATCAAAAAGTTTTAACTTGAATGGAGTCAATATGAAAACATTTCTTGCCGTATGCCTATTGGGAATTTCTTTAAATGCCTACTCATATCCCGGAGAAATAAGCGCTGAAGCTATACGATATCCGCTTCACGTCGATGCGTTTAATTCACGCTTCAATGACTTTGAAGTGCAGTTTAAGCTTCAAAGAGAAATTGTGCGTGAAGTGGTGACCGAAGAAATCGTTAATGTGCCACTTTGCCTAGATGTACCGGTAGATCAAAGTAGTGGCGACTGGAAGAACTATTGGAATGAATTAAGCGCAAGTGAAGAGGTCCGAGCCCAGGCTTTGAGTGTGGCCATAAAAGGCATGGATCATGAATCGGCATTGTTAATTGTTCGTCACGGGCTCTTTATGTTTCGGCCGCGTTATTGGTCTGAGTTTGAACAACAAATGCGAAATGCTGAAAGTGCACTCTTGCAAATGGGCTATACGACTCATTTTTATGATTTGATAAGCATTCAATTTGGCTCTGACAATGCGCATGCGCTTGGCTTTTGGAGTGATTCAAATTGCCGCATGAATAATGTAACTCGCCAAGTTCGAAAAAATATTATTGCTCATGAGCCCGCGGGCATTTTGCCGCGACATTATTCAATACAAATTTTAAATCCGGTTCTGCAAAGTTTTGAGCAAGATAATTTTAACATAATACTTTCATACGATGTAAATTCTGCTCGAGTCGAGCGCGCGTCTGAATTCAATTACTATACGGCTCAGGTTACTGACAATCGCAATGGAGCAGCCAAAATTCAGCTGGTGGCAGAGCGAAGAAAAGTTGATATTCCTGAAGATGCTATTTCGGGAAGTTTAGTGCGAACCAATGCAGGCTTCGAAGGAGACTTGGCAATCAATGCTAATTATCTTGCGACCAACGAAGCGAGCTCAAAATTAATGCTTTATTACGAACTTTGCTCGAATTGGTTTTTAGGTTGTCAAACACTTGATGCAACTCGGGTGACAACAACTATGCTAAACAACCAGCTTAAGGTTAAAATTGACGGTAAGTTTGAGGTGGGTCAAGATTATCGTATTCGGTATCGTTTTTTTCGTACCGCGAGTAAGTATTACGATGCTTCAGGAACTGAAAAATTAACCGAGCGAGTGGCATTTTAGAAACAGACAAAAGGCCCTTAGTGCTCAGCTTTCCTTAAGGGCCTAGTTTTTGACCGCAGGCTAAATTTGCCGGTATTGCTTCATGAATTTTCTTTGGATTATCAAGTTTAAGTTCAGACATTATTTTTGAAAAGCTCTCTAAAGATTGGCTGCCGCCCAGTCGAGGATTTAAGCGTTTTTCATCACCGACGCTAGATGAAGTATAGCCTTTATAGTCATGTGCCGGATAAACCAGAGTCTCATCGGGCAGAGTGAAAAGTTTTTCGTGCACACTCTTAAAAAGTTTCTCAGATGAGCCCTGTTGAAAGTCTGTTCTGCCGCAACCTCTAATGAGCAAGGCGTCACCAGTAAAAATCATGCCTTCAAAAAGAAAACTCAAACAAGTATTTGTATGTCCCGGAGTCCCGAGCACTTTTATTTTCTTCTTTCCTAAGGACAACTCTTGACCATCTTTAAGTAACAGATCAACGCATTCTACGTTCGCTTCACTACTGATTGCGGTTTGACAGTTTAAAGCTTTTCTCATCTCGCCAGAGCCAGTGATATGGTCTGCATGAAGATGAGTTTCAAGGGAAAATTTCAATATCAATTTAAGCTCTTGAATGAGCTTGAGATCGCGCTCATGTGTTTCAAGAACTGGATCAATGATCGCAGCTTCACGCGTGCTTTGATCGGCAATAATATAGGTATAAGTTGAAGAGGTGTGCTCAAAAAGTTGCTGAAATATGAATCCAGTAGGCATTGGGGCTCCCAGGTAGGCTCCTTTATATTGTAGTTTTATTTTCAACGGCGGCAAGTAAATTGACCAGGGCGTCTTTTATTGGCTCAAAAGATCTTGATCCTTCCAAAGCCAGCCACGAACCACACCATTTTGATTTTTTACAATGAAGGCCTGGCCGGGTTCAATCCCAATTTTTGAATAGGGAATTTTCATTTTGATTCCCGTCGGAATATAAGAATAACATGTATCGGGCCTAATACGCAAAAGTGTGACTTCTGCAACTTGGCCTAAATTGACCTGCATGACAAAGTCTTCAGGATGAGTGCAGCCACCTGAGCTAACTTGAAATATCACGCCGGTTTGAGTCGCAGTATAACCCAAAATTTTCTCTGCCTGTTGATCTGCAATTGCGACCGAATCGATGCATAGCGCAGCAATGACTGTATATAAAATCCTTTTCATAGCAGTACTCCTTTAAAAAGCTTCATTTTTGATATCGCCATTGAACTCGCAAAGATTAAGCCAACCTAAATCAACCGAGCTTCAATTGAGGTTGAATTGCATCGAGGACTTGGGACTTTTTGGGATAAGGCCCTTGTCAGTGGGTCTCAAGTTCATTTAGAAGAATTTGCATCCTAAGCGGTATATGCTAAAAATTGAGGAGTTAGAATTTTATTTAGAAAGAATAATTGCGGCCAAAAAGCGGCAAAAAACTAGGCCAAGCGAATCAAAATATTAAAAAAAGTGGTTTGGGCCTGGGACTCTTTATTTCAAAACGTATTTTGAGGCTCACCAAGGAAAAATATCTGTTAAGAGCAGTATAAGTAAAGGCTCTGTCTTTATAATTGAGCTGCCTCTCTATGTCTCAAATTGATACAGAACTATTTAGTTTTTTTTCAATTTGGATCTTGGGCTTCTTAATGAAATGCCGATAAAGTCTTATGTAAATATTATCGAAATCTTAATTTTCGATAATTAATAAACTAAAATTCTGAGGCGAAAATGAATGTAAAGAAATTTATGACTTCGGATGTACACACTGTCAACTTAGAAATGAGCGTGCGAGAAGCCATTGAAGTGCTAACCTTGCATAAAATTAGTGGCGCACCAGTAATCGATGCAAATAATCGAGTAATCAGTGTCATCAGCGAAGGCGACCTTTTGAAAATGGCGGCAGCAAAACTTTTGGATCGAAAAATAGGGAGCTGTTTGAGCCATTTAGTGAAGACCGAACAACTTATAAGCCTTTCAGTATCTCACAATTTTATTGATGTATATCGTCTGTTTATTGCCAAGCCCGTTCACCGAATTATTATTATGGACGGCAACGGCCGTCTTCAAGGCATCGTTTCAAGAAGCAATGTCTTAAGAATTATTGTGAAATCTGGTAAGGATTTGACCGAGCACAGTGCGGCCTAAGGGCCCTAACTCAAATCTCGATTTGCGTAATGAGCCAGTTTTCTAATTCAAAAATCCCTACACTCATTTCAGAATACTTTGTCTTTAATGGATGACAAATTTCTCGTACGCTTTCGGCGCGATAGGGCCGCTCTTTAAACGCAGTGCTGAGCTCATCAATTAAATTGGGATTTAAACAATCGCTAAAGATCTTAAGGTTTTGAATGATTGCATTTTCAACTTGAAATTGAAATTCAAAAAAGCCCAAAGACAAATATTCATTCATCTGCTGATTGAAGGCCATCGTCTGCCCATAGAGCCAATCAAATGAGCTGAGACTTTCAAACTGCTCTTTCAATGCCGGAATATTTTTGAGGCTGGTTATATTGAGTTCTTCAATTTCAGCTTTGGCTTTATAAAACTCTTCAAAAGAATCAACTATGGCTGAAGTCAGAACTTCGTGTTTCAATTGAGCTGATACCTCATTTAAATTTGCTACGCGGGCGCGTACCGACTCTTTTCCTTTGGCCTGAAGCTTTTTTGGATTCGGAGTGAGATATTGCCCCAGGCGGCTTAGATCTGCGTTTATCAGTAGAGTACCATGGTGAAAGGCGCGATCCTTTTTTTCCCGATAAGCGCTGCCGCTAAATTTGCGAGGGCCATCTGAAGTTTCAAGTAGCAAATCATTTCTGCCGGATGCCGATCCGTTTATTCCAAAATTTCGAAGTGCGGCTAAAATAATTTCGATATTATTTTCTCTACGATAATTTTCTTTGGGTGATAAGAAAGTAAAATTGGTATTTCCGAGATCGTGAAAAACCGCGCCGCCACCGGTGGTTCTTCTGGCTAAATGAACATCATCGTCCTTCATTTTAGCAAGATTGCATTCGGACCACGGATTTTGATTTCGACCAATAACGACAGTTTCTTCATTTCTCCACAAAAATAATATTTGTGAAGAGGGGTCGAGATTATGAAAAATCCATTCTTCAGTTGCAAGATTGAGATGGGGATTCAAACTATCTGATAAGAAGACTTTGAGCTTGGTCACAATGGGCCCAATCTAGGGAAAAGATTGGGGCAGGTCAAATAAAAGAAACATCTATAAAACTCTCATAGGAGCCTCCCAATTGCTTTTGAAATCAAAATGAAGGCGTCTTCTTATTTAATTGCAGAAAGTATGCGGAAATACTTGCTTAAGCAAATTTAAGGCTTTAATGCTTATGCCTTGCTGCAATAAACTTAAAAGGGAGAAGCTCATGTCGCCAATGAAAAAGTTTGTATTGATTTCGGCTCTGATCGCAACTGGCTCTTTAGCACAAGCTTCGCCTCGTCTTGAAAAACTTTCTTTAGACCCCAATCAAATCAGTGTCTCGGGAGTTTCTGCCGGAGCCATGATGGCCGTGCAAATGAATGTCATTTATTCTTCTTGGATTCACGGCATGGGCTCAATTGCAGGAGGAATTTTTGGTTGTGCCAATGGCGATTCAAGTCGGGCACTTTCAGTTTGTATGAAATCTCCTGAGCAAATAAATGTTCAAGATTATGTAAGTAAGATTGCAACGGCATCTAAGAATGGCAAAATTGATCCCCTTGAGAATTTGAAAAATTCTCGTATTTTTATTTTTGCTGGCTCTAATGATACAGTTATTCTGCCTCAGGCCTCTAATAAATTGCTTTCAATGTATCAAGCTTTAGTGCCTGCAAACCAAATCGGAATTCGTGCTAAGATTCCAAGTGGTCATGGCATGCCGACTTTAAATTATGGCAATTCATGCAATCAAGAAGGAGCTCCTTGGCTCAATAATTGTGGCTACGATGCCGCTGGCGAAACCCTCAATCAGCTATATGGTAAACTTAATCCACGAGTTCCTATGATTAAAAGTAATTTAAAAGCATTTAGTCAGGGTGAGTTTGGAGCATCAGGGGCTTCAATGGGTGCTGATGGCTATATTTATACCCCTGCCGTTTGTACTGCGGGAAATGTTCGCTGCAGACTTCATATTGCATTTCATGGTTGCCAGCAAAGTCCTCAGTATGTGCGCGATGCCTATATCGCTCATGCAGGATACAATGAGTGGGCTGAGTCGAATGCGATTGTAGTACTATATCCAACAGCGAGCTTTGCAATTGGCAACCCAAATGCTTGTTGGGACTGGTGGGGATATACCGGCAGCGATTATCTCACCAATACCGGCAAACAAAATGTCATCATTAAAGCCATGGTCGGAAGACTTTTCGGTAAGAATTGATGCCTAGCTAGCTTAGGAACGAAGCTTTAAGCCTGGGCTGTAGCCCGGGCAAAGCTATAGTAAAAAACGCCTTCTTTTTTAGATTTACATTTTCTTACTTCGCGCTTCATATTCTTAATTAAAGTTGGAGTCACTTTCCCTGCCTTTAATAAGACAGGAGCGGCGCTGAGTAGTATTTGAAAAAAATAGTCTACGAAACTATTTCGCTTATCGATATCTCTAGAGTCGAAATGAAAACTTCTAAACTCGATTTCAATATTGCGAAAACCAGCTTGTTTTAAAAGATGACCCAGTTGTCCGCCGACAAATGGATGTCCCTTTATGGTCCATTGAAAGTCATTGAATATAGACCAGTACTTTAAAAACGAAGGACTATAGGGTTCAAGAAAAAGAGTATGGTTGAAGACTTCGGTACAATAAATTTTGGCTCCCGGTCGTAAATGTTTGCGTACCTGTTTCAAAGCAAGTTCTGGTTGTGGCACATGTTCGAGAAACCAACATAAAAAAGCCGCATCAAATTTCTTGTTGAGTTTTAACTTTTGGGCGTCTTGATGATGAAACTCAATGCGTTTACCAAGTTCTTTTTTAAGAAGTGAATTTGCGACTTTTAGTTGTGCTTCTGAAAAATCAACACCATCAATATGTATTTTTGGAAACCTCTTAAGAATTATTTTGGACTGTGCTCCCACTCCGCAACCGACTTCTAATAAATTCTTACATTTTTTTAATTCAACGCCCTGATAGATCCATTTCTCTAAAAATTTTGATTGGTGAATGAGTCGAATTTGCTCTTTTTTGGTGAATCCATGAAGGTATTTTGTTTTTGCCATAATAGCCATTTTCTCTCGAGAAGCAGGCAAACTCTAGTCTAGATTCTATAAAATTTGAACCTGGGGGATAAACGTTTCAAGATGAGATTAGCTTTAGTAGGGGCGGGACCTTTTGTCATTGGTATGGGCTAAAGACGCCCAAAGAATGGGTCTAATCAATTGAAAGTCCTTTGGGTGAGGTCGTTCGATTTGCAGTTGTAGAGCTTTGCATTGAATTGTTTTTTATTTAATCTTTTGGGGAGGGGTTATGATGAAAGTCATGAAATGCTTTTTGTTATTTTTAGGGATGTGTATTGGTTGTTTAAACTTTGCATCAGAAAGTAATATCAAAATTGTCGGATTGGCAGAATATTCGTTTAATGAGCAATATAAAATCATAAAGACAGATTCGCGAATCTACCAGTTAAGGACCTCCGGACTATCCAAAGAGCAAAATTCAAAATTGAGCCAAATTGGTTCTCAAGTTGATTTGACATTCGAGCCCTCTGTAATTGCAAGTAGTTGGACTTTTGAAGAAAAAGAATCTCTTCAGAATATAAATATGAGTTTCTGGCAAAACAGGTCAAGCGTCACTGACTTGTCTGATGTTATTATTTTAGTTGGGGAAGTTTTGCCGGTAACAATCGAACACGAAGCCATGGTTCAAGTTGGAGAACGCATTTATAGAATTGAATTGTCTGGGCTCAATCATGAATCAAAGTCTTTGCTCAAAGACGGGAATCGAAAAATTAGTATAAGTGTCCCGCGTAAATCAGTTCTCTCCTTTTGGGATGTTGATATGGATTGGAACATTGCGAGAGTTCCTGCCTCGACGGCAAACTTCGAAAGAATGAATGATAAGCTTCGCATTTCAGGAACAGTCGGATTTAGTTTTAGGGAAAGTGATTTGCTTGTTCAGTCAGGCGCAGAGTGTGTTTTGCTTGACAAAGCAAAATTGACCGAGCCTTCAAAAAGATTCACGCTAGGTGAGCAGGTGTCAATAGAGGTTCCGACAAATCAGGTTCTCTATACGTGTGCAAAAAATTAAACTGACTAATTTATAAATAATAGTGAAGCACAAGCCAGGCCGAATCGCTGTAGTCAGGAGAGACAGACATATTTCGCTCCTTGTCCCATTCGGTCCAAAATTCAAAATGTGGCCTTGGAAACCACATTATACCCGCGCCATACGAATCATACCGAGAGCTCACATTGTTTTGGTTGAGATAAGAAATCTGATGAATGAGGTAGGGATGAAGACCTTTTGACAATTCGTACTGCAGGCGGTTGAAACTCACAAAGCCCTTTTGTTCAGAACCAGAACTCGCATCCTTCGGATCTTTAAATTGAAGGTCGAGCTGAGAGAGAAGTACCAGTTTGCGGAAAAAACTTAAAACCGCATAGGGACCTGTCACCAGACGGGTGCTGTCATTCGAATTGCCTGAAAAAATACTCCAGCCAAGTTTGTCGGTGGTAAATAAATTATAAGCCAAATTTATTGCCAATCCACGCTCGCTGCGGATATTTGAATTGTCCGGTCTACCAAGATCTGTAGTGACCATGAGGTTTATCTTTTCGCCAATAAAGCCGGCTTCAATATTATCGCTCTCTGTACCTTGATCCCACCCAAGACCCTTGGCAATAACGCTTTCATGATTGGGCTGATT
>JAYUEN010000103.1:0-2166 GCA_043739185.1 Bdellovibrionales bacterium | reverse complement strand
GTTAAAACGCCTAAAGGCCTCACTCTTGCATACCACGTCGTTTGACTTTTTAATGTCTTAGGCATATATTTCCGCTCATACAAGGGCATTACCGGGATTTTTGATCTTCAATTCCCAGATCACTGACTACAATTTGATTTGGGATTGACGTGAATTACGTCGGGCGCCGCGTGAACAACCAGTTGGTTCGCAATGCCCATCCTCGACGGCGCGGTCGGGGACCAATATACAAAAGATGGTGGTAAACGGGCCGCATGGCTCTTAGCCTCGCATGTTGAAAAAGCGCTGAAAAAAACCTGAAACTGCCGACGCTTCCAACACTGTAGATGAGACAAATATTTATGCGAACAAGAAATTTGTCCAAAAAGAAGAAGGCTTTTGGTAGTAATGGTCTTGGACGGTCAATTTTCTATTACTCAATTCCATTGGTTCTTATAATAGGTTTAGGTGCTTGGGGTAGAATGCTGCTCCGTAAAACACCAACTCCTTCTCCCGAGGAACAAACACAAAATGCTCTGAACGATATTCGTAAGAGAAGTACTTACATCGATATTCAACCGAGCCATCTAATTTTCACTGGGAACAGAATTCCTCAAAAACAATTTATGTTGGCCATTGGGAAGGAATACGCAAATGTCATTTACCTTTTCAAAGAATATGAATACACAATTGAAACCGGCGGCGACCCTTCTAAAATAACTACATCTGGTTTATGTGACTTAATTTCGCAAATTGAAAAAAGAGAAGACCCTATTGCAAAGATTCTGCGTGAGATTAACCTTAAGGCGGGCATTTCGTTTCCAATAGGTAGTGTCGGCGGCAATGTCGAAGTTGAGAAACTTCAAACCGTTCTAGTTGAAATATTATATGCCATTAAGAAGCTGTCTGGACTGGAATCGTTCGAAGCTCAAGTATTTATTAGAGGTTATGCTGATGGGCAAATGAAAGATTGGATCAGAGAACAGAACGCGGAAAGATACCATTACGAAAGATTTTCAATTGTGCCGTCTTTAGAGCCGGGTTCACCAAATCCGCTTACTTACAGTTTGACTGAAGTACCCATAGATATTCCGGTAAAATATAACAATACGCATTTGCCGGACTTGCGGGCTAAATTTGTCAAAGAGGTTTTAGTTGAACCTTTTCTCCAAGAGTGCGAAAAACCCAAAAAGATTGAAACACACATACTTAAAGGTTATGATTTCACAGAAAGGAATCCGCTTGACCGAAAAGTACAAATATTTATCGCTTTGTTTTAAGCCAACCCGACGATGCCCCGAACAAGTCATTGACGCGGGGGCGAACAGCAAAGATGAGTCTATGAGATGCTCTTAAACGGAGATAATTATGTTGAATTCTTGCTCTAAATGTTCGGTGTCACTTGATGAAGATGCTGTTTTCTGTCCATCATGCGCGACTCCCGTAAATCCGGAATGTCCAAATTGCCAAAAGCATATAACGAATGAAGCTAAATTCTGCAAGTATTGTGCATATGATCTTACTAAAACTAAATCGAGTAACCCTCCTAATAGTTTATCGAGTTTACCGAAGGAGAATAGTCCACAACTGAAACAGAATCCGCTTCAAAATGTTTCAGATGAACAATTAGATAAACTGGCATCTTTAGGTCTCAAAATCAGCGGAGTTTCAATGGTATTGTCCGCCGTTCTCTTTTTATGGGGCAGAAGTTATGTTAATAATTTTTCTAATACACTTCAGGCAGGAGCTTATCAATTAGTTGGCCAAACAGACAGTACTTATGCCTTCGCCCAAAACGCAACTATTTGGGGAGTCGTGATTTTTTTTATCGGTATAATCATTATGTGCATTTGCGGCATGTGGCTTTGGGTAAAAAAAATGATGTAAAAATCATAATGTCGTTTCTTTTCTTGGTTGGGACCGGCGGAATAGCCGCGATTGGTTAGTTGGGCTTTCGGTGAGTCCGAGACTCACCGCTCGGGCAAAGCCCATTTTCTTACGGCTTTGCCGCCAGATGAGCGGAAGTGGCTATGCCCTTCCGGTCAGCATCCCCCAAAATATAGGAGGCTACGCCTCCGTATTAAAAGCCGATGACGCGAATCTCCATCGACACGCCTTGCTACTTCATCACATCGGTAACGCACGACCGGATGCCGATATTCAGGACCGACAAGCTAAAAGAAATAG
>JAYUEN010000102.1:0-6575 GCA_043739185.1 Bdellovibrionales bacterium | reverse complement strand
GCTTTGCACTGAGCTTTGCAAATGGAGCCATCTGCTACGCTCACACTCCAAGTTTGCCTGATTTGAAGTTTCAAAAAATCCAAGCCAAAAGTTTTTTAATGGGCAGTGCTGACTCTGAAGGCGGAAGAAATTTTGACGAAAATTTACATATGGTCACTCTGACCAAAGATTTTGACATTCAATTAACCACCATCACTCAAAACCAGTGGTTTCAAGTGATGGGGACGAATCCCTCTGAATTTAATAAATCTCAGTTTTGCCCCAACGATCACGTGGTAATTGAAAAAACCGAGCTTTGCCCCAAACTTCCTGTCGAATCTATAAGTTTTGCCGCTATTCAAGAATACATTTTAAAATTGAATTCGCTTGATGAGAAATTTCGCTATCGCCTTCCGTCTGAAGCAGAGTGGGAAATGGCTGCCCGCGGTGATACAGGTACCTCTTATTTTTTTGGTGATGATGCAACCGATATGGATCTATACCTTGTCGAAGGAACCGAACAGCCTGCTCAAGTTGCAAGTAAATTACCAAATCAATTCGGACTCTATGATATGTTGGGAAATGTCTCGCAGTGGGTACAAGATTATTGGGATATTTATCCCTTCATAGATTTCGAACATCCGACCATTGATCCACATGGTCCGAAATCAGGCGAATACCGTGTAGTTCGCGGTGGAAGTTGGGATGACTATGTTTCAAATCGCTTTCGTTCTGCTACGCGCAAATTTGTAGAGTCAAAAGCAGTTGCAAATACGATTGGATTTCGCTTGGTAAGGGAAGAAAAATTATAACTGGACCATTAGACTGTAAGATTTAAAAAACACCTGCATAAACAATGCTGTTTTTGAATTTGCACAGTGTAGTACTCCAGCTTTTCTGGGTTAAGATTTGCTTAATTAAAATGGCCTTATGCGCCACAAAACAATACCGACTTTCTGTTTTCACAAATTGTGATATGTTTCGTTCCTAAAACCAGATGGCTTGACTGCCCTTTGTAAATTTTTAAAACAAGAGTGCTATCCAATAAAGGATGAACTCATAAAATAGGAGAGAAAATATGAAAGCAATACTTGCTTCTGCAGTAGTAACTTTGGTTGCTAGCTTCGCAATGGCCCACGGTGAAGTAACAATCAACTGGCCTTCAGTAAATGGTCTTTCAATCGACAATGCATGTGCAACAACTGATACTTTTCGTTCATTGACTCCAGTCAAAGTTTGTACAGCAACTACTACTGTGCGCCACGCCGTTAGCAATCAAGGTGAAGCTGGTCAAGTTGACCGCGTTTTAAAAGCTGGCGAAATGCCAAGAAGCGGTGAATGGGTTGTTAATATGCAGGTTTGCTCTGCTTATGGCAGCCAAGCACTTGAAGTTTCAAGAGATATGACTCTCACTGAGTGCGCTTACTACCCAAGAGCTGGCGAAGCTTCTGAGCCATGTGATAAATTCATCACTAAAACTGTTCGCGCTGGTTTAACTTTCAGCGTAGAAAAAATCGCTCATTACGGCGAAGCTGACCAATCGTCATTCTTTAACTTCACAGTTCCAGCTTGTAAGTAATTTTTAAAAAAGTTATTTATTAAAATTGTAAGACTCATATGATTTCTCATATGAGTCTTTTTTTTTGGTTTCTTATCAATGAGTGCACTGGATAAGTGCCACATTTGGGAGAAAATACTTTGCGACTTCAAGCCTATCTTTTTGGCGCAACACTCAAGCTGAGACCACTGACCCAAGATCACTTCGAGGCCTTATATCAAGCCGCAGCGGACCCTTTGATTTGGGAACAGCATCCAGATCGTGAACGCTATAAAAAAGAAGTATTTCAAAAATATTTCGCTTCTGGAATTGCCAGCCAGGGGGCCTTTGCAATTTTTAAAGAGGATCAACTCATTGGCAGCTCTCGTTATACCATGTTCAATCCTGAGACTTCATCGGTCGAGATTGGCTATACTTTTTTAAAACGCGAGTATTGGGGACAAAAGATAAATTTAGAACTCAAATGTCTAATGCTCAATTACGCATTTCGATTTGTTTCGACTTGTTATTTCGTAGTGGGAGCTCAAAATTTGAGATCTCAAAAGGCAATGGCCAAAATCGGTGGCAAACCTATTAGTGGTGTTGGCGCTACACCTGTTCAAACCGATTTTAGCAAATCCGTGGTATTTGAAATAACAAAATCGCAGTGGCAAGATCAGAACTTTCTAGAGCCAATCTTTCACCAAAATTCGCTTGAAACTTCGCGCATGGCACTTGAGCCGATCGAAGTCGATCACGCGCCTGAGATGTGTGAACTTTTTAGCGATAAGGAACTTCACAAATTCGTGCCCTTTGAAGCCTTAAGCCTTGAAGACCAAGTATCACGCTGCAGCCGGTGGGCAAAGAGACGCTCGCCTGAAGGAGATGAAGTTTGGCTGAATTGGGCCGGTCGAGAAAGGGAGTCGCAGAAAGTTATCGCACACTTTCAAGTTGGAATTAAATTCGACGGCACCGCAAGCATTGGCTATTTGGTTGCGAGAAATTTTCAGAGACAAGGATTTGCAAGTGAAGCGATTTCAATCCTATTTGCTTATCTCAACTCAGAATTAAAACTGAGAGAGGTAAAACTTTGGACCGATACCCGCAATATTGCCTCCCACCAATTGGCCAAAAAGATGGGAATGATTTGTGTCGACACCTTAAAAGAAGCTGACTTTTTTAAAGGTGCCACGTCAGATGAATTTGTTTTTTCGAAAGTTTTTTAAATCCCGCCATAAGCTGGTCGTAACTTAAGTGTATCGATATATAATATGGGCAATGCATACCGGCTTTTCAAAGCCCTCGCGCTCAATCGAAGTTTCCCAAACAACCTGCAAACCCCCAGAAATTGGCACCTCACATGAAGCCACTAAAAAATGCGCGCGCAAGCGACTCTTGACTGGAACGGGAGCCGGAAACCTTACTTTATCAAGACCATAGTTAAGGGTTTGCCTAATGCCTTTAATTTCGATGGTCTGCAACGCAAAATGACCAAGCAAGGACAGGGTCAAGTAGCCATGTGCAATTGTTGTTCGATGAGGTGACTCTCGTTTTGCACGAGTGACCTCGGTGTGAATCCATTGATAGTCACCGGTGGCTTCGGCAAAAAGATTGATTTGCTCTTGAGTAATCTCGAGCCACTCGCTGACACAAACCTTTTTTCCGACTTGCTTGGCTAGTTCTTCAATATTTTCAAAAACAACCTTGCTCATTGATATATTCTAACTATTAATTCAAATTTTGCAATAATTCGCTCCACGGCCTAGGCTAACTGCGTGGTCTCCCTTTCGCAATCGGTAGCGCCGTAAGTGGATCTTCAGGCCAACTATGTTTTGGATAGCGAATCTTGAGCTCACGTTTGACCTCGGGATAAGTATTTCTCCAAAAACTGGCAAGGTCAGAAGTTACCTGTACAGGCTGATAATTAGGCCCAAGTAAATGAAGCGTAAGCGAGATTTTTTGACCCCAAATTTTTGGGCTTTCACTCATGCCAAAGAGTTCTTGCAATCGGACCTCAAGATGAGGACGTTTGTCGAGATGATAATGAATGCGGATTTTATTTTTGGTCGGAACCTCAATTTTTCCTGGACACATTTTTTGAAAAGTCGCCCTTGATGAATCCTCCAATAAAGATTCAAAAAAATAAACCAAATCCTTTTTCATCACATTTTCAATTTTATTTTCGCCCAAGCAGGCAAGACTTAAAGCTTCGCGAATTTTATCTTCACTCCAAAATATTTTTTCAAACTTCTGCTCTCTTTCAAAAAACTGCCAACGCTGCCACCAAAATTTAAGCTCCTCATTTTGCTCGAGCAATATTGCGAATTTCTGAAAAATGACCAGTGGCAATTGCTCTTCAAGTTCTTCGGGCCGAGCCAATCTTCGTCGCGGCTCCTCGATTGGAATTTCCCACAAGGATTTAAATTCTTCGACATAAAAATTCTTTTGAGATTCGTCAAATGACAAATGGGTTTGATTTTGAAATAGTCCTGAAAAGTGCTTTTCGATCAACTTCTTGGGTACGCCCGTTGCCAATCGGACTTGGGTGTCTTTTGAAAAGTCTGATTCGAGAAGGCTTAATGCAATAAAAAATTCAGATTTTTTAACACAGGAGACGGCGTCAAGATCGACACCCCTGCCTCCCACCATAATCGCCCTGCTTTGACCCGCGGTACGTCTTCGACAAAGACGATCGGGATAAGACAAAAGCATTATTTCGGCTATCAATTCAAAACTAAGCTCATAAGAATTTGCATTTGGGCGGACCCAGCGCCTCAGCTGATCAGCTGCTTTCAAAATGCTATCGACAATTGGGTTTCGACTTTTATCTGCTAAAATTTCAAGTCTCTCAATTAAATCACTTTCTTCATGGTGGTGCCCCAGCGTCTTAATTTCACGCTCCTGCAAGATCGCCGCAATATCACAACCCAAAGCCCCTGCACTGAAGCTTTCAGAAATTTTTAATATTTGACCTATTCTTGGGTGAACAGGCAGTTCAGCCAGTTCTCGTCCTTTTTGGGTGATTTGCTTATCTTTAAGTGCGCCAATTTTTTCAAGCCAAACTTCGCATTTGTTTAAATGTTCAAGAGAAGGGCGTTCAAACCAAGAAAACTCTTTTAAGTTGGTAATACCCCATTTTTTTAAAAACAAAACCAATTCTGTAAGCTCAGTACGTAAGATTTCGGCCACCTCAAATTCGGGCATTGAAAGTTCATCTTGAGTTGTCCAGAGTTGCAGGCATTGACCTGGCCATTGGCGTGCCGCTCTTCCCGCTCTTTGTTTGGATGATGCCTTTGAAATTCTTGAAATACTAAGTTGTTCAAAGTCCGTTTTTGGATGGCGTCTTAATACTTTGGCTAGGCCAGAATCAATTACCGTATCAACACCATCTATCGTTACCGAACTCTCTGCCACATTTGTCGAGAGTATGATCTTTCTCTTACTAGCTGGGCGAAGAGCTTGCAGTTGCATCTGCATTGATAAAGCGCCACTTAAATTAAAAATGAGAAAATCTTTCTTTAAGGCCCAATCGGCAAGTGCCTTTTCGACCCGAAATATTTCAGAGGCCCCAGGGAGAAAAACTAAAATATCTCTTCCTTTCGGATTTCTCAAGATCTCGCTGCGAATCGCTTCTTCGACTCTTTTTATAAAATGAAAATCAGTTCGGAGCAGCTGACTTTGTTTGGACTTCAAAAGCGTCAATGCAAAACTTTGCCCGCTCACGCACAAGGTAGGTGCGTGGTCTAAGAAAGCCGATACTTTTTCTAAATCAAGGGTTGCAGACATGACAAGAATCTTGAGGTCAGGACGCGATAGACTTTGAATTTCTTTTAAAAGACCAAGCGCAAGATCGATATGTATGGAACGCTCATGAAATTCATCGAGCACCACGAGGCCGACATTTTTAAGTTCAGGATCTTGAATTATTTTTCTTGCAAGCAATGCCTCAGTAAGGAAGATGAGCTTGGTGCATTTTGAAGTTCTATTTTCAAATCTCACTTGGTAACCAACTTCTTTACCAAGTTCCCAATTTTGCTCTTCTGCAATTCGCGTTGCTGCCGCCACTGCCGCCATTCTTCTTGGCTCGAGCACCCATACTTCTTTTTCGGTCAACTCAAGAAGAATGGGCGGAAGCCGAGTGGTTTTTCCTGCTCCGGGTGCGGCTGACAAAACCAAATTCGAATGCGATTTCAAAAGGCCTACTATTTCCGCGAGCTTTTCGTCGATAGGCAAAGATTGTAGCTTTGTCTGATTAATGGCATTCAACCTTTGTTAAAGAAGATACTTTAACAATTTAGTCGGTGCGCGAATCAATTGCAATCCCGACGCTGTACTATCTCTTGTTCAGAGCCCGCGAAAGAAGTACTGCACATCATTTGGCTTTTTCGCCATTTCGCAGGATCGCTCAGAATCGCCCGACCAATAGCTGCCAATGAAAAGGCACCGTCGCTTAAGGCTGCGTCTATATAGGCAGCCGTTTGAATGCCGCCAACACCAATCACCGGAATCTTTACATATTCCGCAATTTTTTTGGCTTCGTTTACCAAGTATCCTTCACCTTGGCGATCCAGCGGACGCCGCCAGCCACCGATGCCTGAGGATATATGTAAGACATCGACACCTGCTTGCTCTAATAAAATTGCAATAGCAATTGCATCTTCAGTTTTAAGTCCGCCTTCGAAAAAATCTTGTCCAGGCATTCGAACTGAGAGCAAAATATTCGAAAAATTTTTGCGAATTAAATCGATGATTTCAAGCAACAACCGGGCGCGTGCTCGTAAGTCCCCACCATAAAGATCCTGTCTTTTGTTGGTTATGGGAGAAAGCCATTGATTGAGACCGTAACCGTGGGCCGCGTGAATTTCGATTAAATCAAATCCGGCTGCAACTGCGCGCCTGGCTGCATTTAAATACCAAAGTTTCATTTCATTGATTTTTTCTAAACTCATCATTTGAGGTTTTTCTAATATTTCTGCTTTTACTGGGACAGCAACATCGCTTGGACCTAGCAAAATACCTCCGGTCAGATGCGAATGCGTTTTTCCACCGGCGTGGGTCA
>JAYUEN010000101.1:0-55529 GCA_043739185.1 Bdellovibrionales bacterium | reverse complement strand
ACAAATGGTGGCTCCGGGGAGAATCGAACTCCCACGTCCTTGCGGACACTGGATTTTGAGTCCAGCGCGTCTACCAATTCCACCACAGAGCCATTTTTCTAAAGTGAATATAGAATGTAGAAAGAGAACTGATATTGATAAACAAGCTCCACGTCTAACTCAAGAAGAAAATTCAATCGCAATTGCTATTTTTTCAAAGTGAGCTGAAATATGCTTGCAAAATTTACAAGCAAAAAAAATCATGAAATCAATGACTTAAGTAATTATCCCTATGGGGATGGCTGGTATTGCGCGCTTTTGAAGTCTGATCCGCATCTTATCCTTTTGCCAAAACTCAAAATATTCAATGAGTTAGCTAAGTCAATCGAATGACCAAGGTTGCGGCACGACAGTTGCTATAGGGATAGACGTTTCGAATTTCAAGCGAGAAAAAGCTTAAAGAATTTTTATGGGAGTAGGATTATGAAGAAGCCTTATTTAGTTTTGAGCGTGCTATTACTTTCAAGTTTGAGCCTGACTTCAGTTGCACAAACGACAACGACAACTGAGTCGCAAACGCATGCCAGAAAAAAGATTGTAAAATACAATGAAGCCACTAATGAAGTGGTTGAAGTGGCTACTCCTGAAAACTCCGCTCCTGTTTATATAGTCAATAGCCCGAAGTATGAAGCTCCCGTACAAAAAGTCGCGGCGGTTGCAGCCCCTAGCGTTCAAGAGCAGCCATCGACATTAATCGAGGCAAGTTCACTAAAGGAGTCAAAGGCAGACCTCCTTCGCAAATCTCGTCAAGATATGGAAGTTCAAACCGAGCAGAAAATCGTAGAGAAATTAGAAGAAGCTCGTATTCAAGATGAAAAGGCTCGTGCAGACCGTTTGTTTGGTGCTTCGCTTGCAGCTCCACTTGCGGCTCCAACGCCCGCTCCAACACCAGCACCACAATTGGCTCCTCCTCCTCAGGCGCCACAAGCAGCTCAGCAGCCCCCTATTGTAATTGTCGAAAAACAAGAAAAAGAAGAGGATGCTGAGGAGCCAGCGGCAATAAAAACTGAACTTAAAAAGCCAGTTGAAGAAGCCAAGGCTGAAGAGTCAAAACCAAGCTATTTCGTAGGTGGATTGGTTGGCGTTTCGGAATATCCAGAAGCTAATAATGTTCGCGGTACTGGTTCAGGCGGATTTACAGTTGGAACCGTTACTCCAGAAGGTTGGGTTGCTGAAGGCAGCTTTATGTATTCAACTTATGATTTAGAAGTTGTAAGTCCAATGAATTATTCAAATCCCTATCCGCCATTTAAGGCGATCACTCAGTATAATTTTTCAGCCGGTGCCAAATACCAATTTTTGACCGGAAAATTACGACCAAGTATTGGAGTTTTGGGAAGCTACTCTTACCGCAAATACACCAATAAACAATATGGCTACGTAAGCTCAGACAACGCTGCTACCAATGCACTTGATGTGGGTGTTTCAGCAGGCGTTGATCTCATGATCACAAAGAATTTTTCATTGGGCGTCGACTTTAAGTATTTAACAAATGTTGCTTACAATACGAATTCAAACTATCAGCAGTCGTTTGTTTACCCTCAGTTTAGCCAACCTGGTACGCCACTTGAAAAATTAGATTATTATACTGTAACGCTTGCCGGAAAAGTGATTTTCTAAGAGCTTGTCGCAGCTTTTAATGGCGTGAAGTCTTTTCTTTTGCTCAATTGTCTGAGAAGATGACTTCATGCTTAAGCACTCTGCCCTCAGTCTTCTCATATTTTTCGCAAGTTTAATTTCTTATTTGCCGCCAGCTAGCTCAGTAGTTGGTTCCCAAGACCGTGTCGTTTCGAAAATTGTCGGAGAACTCGGAACAACTAAATATTTTTTAACCAGCCGTGAAGTGCAAATCAATGCTTTGATTGGTCAGATACTCGATCAATTTAATGGATCAAAAAAAGCGATTAAAAATCTTGGTATTCAAGATAAAGAATTTCCGAGCCAAACCGGTGACGTCTTGCTCGAATGGGCTATTTATAAAGAGGCACTCGATTTCGAAAGTAATTTGAAATCAACTGACCTTCAAAAAGAACTTAAATTCGTTCAAGAAAATTCAAAGACGTTAAGTTCATGGCAAAGTCTTGAGGTTTCTCAAGAAGAATTGAAGCAAATTTTAGAGCGAAAGATTTTGGTACGCAAGTTTATGCAGTTGAAGTCCGACTCCTCAAAGATACCAGTCTCAGACGCTGAGGCTGAAATTTATTTTCAAAAAAACCGGAGTAAGTTTGGCAGTCTCCCCTTTGAATCCTTTCGCGAGAATATAAAGAGTTTCTTGCAAAATGCTCAGACCGAGCAACGTCTTAAAAATTGGTACGAAGTGCTCAATCGAAAATACAAAGTTCGCAACTTCATTGCGGGTTGATTATCGACTTTGACGAATTAAAATCCATTCATTCAAGCGAAGTTTTTGCAATTATTGAGTTGATTGAAACTCTCGGGGCCCCACATTGGTCACTTCAGCAGCTTACTTCAGAATTAGAATCAAACCTCTGCTTGGGCCTGAGAAGTGAAAAGCATGAGCTAATGGCCTTTATTATTTATAAACAAGCTGTTCCCGGTTGTTTTGAAATTAGTTATTTAGCGGTTTCTCGTGAGCATCAAAGAAGAGGACTGATGACTAAGCTTTTCAACGAGTTTTTGCGACGAATCAACAGGGCCGAATCAAAAGAGAAAGAGATCTGGCTTGAGGTCCACGAAAAAAATGTAGCGGGAATTCAGTTTTACGAAAAATTTGGATTTCAAGTGGTTGGGAGACGCCTCAAATACTATTCGGATGGCGGCACCGCTAAGCTTTATTCGCTTAAGATATGACTCCTTTAAGAATTTAGACTTGCTAAATTCAAGCGCATTTGTTAGCTTCGGAGCCTGTCAACTCTGATTCTCGTATTCGTTGGTCGCATGAGCGCGGCTCCTTGGTTTTTTAATCCAACGGGGCATTCTTCAGGTGCGCATCAAGTTTTTCCGTAACATTTTGGTTTTAGGAAAGGCCTTCAGTCTGAAGAACTGGCTTGGGATAGTTTTGAACTTTTTAAGGGTGAGTAATGAAAGAAAGTTTTTTAGAAAAAATTAAAAGCTTAGCCGATGAAGTGGCTCTCAGAGAGTCTTGTACTGTCTACGATGTTGAATTTGCTGGCGGTGGTGGTGCGAGAATATTAAGAGTTTATATTGATAAAGATACTGAGGCTGGGGTTTCGATTGAAGATTGCTCCAATGTTTCTAAAGGCCTTAATTTACTATTAGATGTTGAGGATATTATTCCTGGTGGCAAATATCATTTAGAAGTTTCAAGCCCAGGGCTAGAGCGCGCGCTTAAGCGAGACTGGCATTTTGCTAAAGTTATTGGCAAAACAGTTTTGGTTAAAAGCTTCGCGCCAATGCTCGATTTTAATTCAGCTCTTCCTCAATTAGGAAAGGCGAAGCAAATCAAGGGCCTACTTTTAGAAAAAAGCGATAGCGGAATAAAATTGAATGTTGAACTTGCAGGCAAGCCAGCTGAGGTTTTTGTGCCTTTTGTTGAGATTGCGAAAGCAAATGTCGTTTTTAACTATGGAAAGGCGCAACAAACTTAAGTTTTTTTGTTTTGAAATAAAAAGTGGGCTCAAGTAGGGTCCATCTATTAATTGTGCCGGTTCAATGTTCCGGACGCGCTAGTGGGCTCACTAGCTGCTTGAAAGGTTGAGGGAAAAATGGCTACAAATAACGTATTTTCTGATTTAAGCCGAATGATCGAAAAAGTGGGTGAAGACAAAGGAATCGACAAGCAAATTGTCATTGATGCCGTTATCCAAGGGATGATCGTTGCAGCTCGTAAAAAATACGGAACCTATCGTGATATTGAAGCTCAATACAATGAAGAAACCGGTGAAGTTGAGCTCTATGAATTCAAAGAAGTTGTAACTCCAGAAGCTTTCGTAGATGAAGAAATCGAAATTATTTTAGAAGAAGCTCGTGCCCTTAATCCTGACATTCAAGTATCTGATCAAATTGGTATAAAACTTGAGACCACAGATTTAGGTCGAATTGCGGCTCAAATGGCGAAGCAAATCATCACCCAAAAAGTGCGAGATGCTGAGCGTGATATTATTTTTAATGAATTTGAACAGCGTAAGGGTGAGATCGCGTCTGGTATTGCAAGACGTGTTGAGCGCGGAGCCATAGTGGTCGATCTAGGTCGTACCGAAGCTTATATTCCGCCTCGTGAGCAAATTCCTGGCGAGCAATATAAGCCAGGTGATCGCTTGCAGGGTTATATCTCAGATGTTCGTCAGACCACTCGTGGTCCTCAGATCATTATGTCGCGCGCAAGTGAACAATACTTAATTAAACTTTTCGAAATGGAAGTTCCTGAAATCTACGATGGTATTGTGCAAGTTATGGCCGCTGCTCGTGAGCCTGGAGCGCGTGCAAAGATCGCAGTTTATAGCAAAGACTCTTCGGTTGATCCGGTTGGAGCTTGCGTTGGAATGAAAGGAAGTCGCGTTCAAAATATCGTTCAAGAATTGCGCGGCGAAAAAATTGATATCGTTCCTTGGGACGAAGACGTTACGCGCTTTGCATGTAATGCTTTGGCACCTGCTGAAATCTCTCGTGTATTTGTAGATGAATCCAATAAAGAAATGGAAATCGTGGTTCCGGATAATCAGCTCAGTCTTGCTATTGGTAAGCGCGGGCAAAATGTTCGACTTGCTTCAAAATTAACTGGTTGGAAGCTCGATATTCTTTCTGATTCAAGTGCCGCAACTAAAACTGCAGAGGCGATCTTCAATCTTATGCTCATTCCAAATATGACTGAGACAATGGCGCAAAATATTTTTCAATCTGGATTTGGATCATTCCAAAGTATTGCCGAAGCTTCTCCTGCAGATGTTATGGCAATTCCTGGCTATGACAACCCAGAGAAAGCTCAGAAATTGATCGATGATACCAAAGCCTTGGTTGTGAAGTATCAACAAGAAGGCATGGTCGTACCGAGCGCTCCTATTAAAGCAACAGAAGTTAAATCAACAGGTGACGCTAAATCACAAGCTGATCAACGCTTGAAAGCTGAACTTGCAGCCTTGTCATCTAGTGATAAAGCTGAAAGTGAAGCTAATAAGAGTGCTGAAAGCCAAGGGGAGTAACAAAAACTGTGAGTCAACTTAAGGTTTTTGAATTTGCAAAAGAAATTGGGATGGAAACACTTACGCTCATGGATAAGATTCGTGAGTGGAAGTTGCCGGTTCGTAGTCATATGGCCGAACTTGAGCCCGATTTACTAGCTGCCATCAAAGAAAAGTTAGAAGCGGAAACGGCTACTAAAAAAGATGCCAAAAAGAAAGTTGCAAAAAAAGTTGCAGCGAAAGCTTCGGACGAATCTGAAGAAAAGCCAACAAAAAAAACCTCGGCAAAATCTGCAGCTGGTAAGACAGTAGCTAAAACAACTACAAAGTCAGCAGTTGCAAAAGCAGCAGCCGCAAAACCTGCGCCTGCCGCCAGCCCTGCAAATAAAATTACCATCAAAGCAGCTTCGACAGATAAAGCCACAGCGGCAAAACCCGCTGAAAGTTCGGCGCTCAAGAAATCTTCTGCCAAAACCGTCATTCGAAAAAAAGCGGATGAGATTGAGTTGGCGGCAACTGCGACTGCAAATTTGAAAGCCGATTCGGCCACAGAAGAAATCGTAGAAGTCGAGACTCCACAACACGAAAATATCGAAACAAAAGTAAATTTAGAGCCAGCGCCAACGATTGCAGTACCAGCAGAAGTGGCACCTATTATTGAGACTGTAGCGCCAGTAGTTGAAGTGGCAAAACCAAATATCATTGAAGAAGAAAAGAAAGCACCCCCCGGAGTTGCTCGTAAGCGTGAAATAGTTATGACGGGAAGTGGCCCCTCGAGCGGCATCAAGTCTGAAGCGCCAAAGAGAAATATTGTTGGACGCATGGATCTAGGCCGTGTTCAGGGTGGACCACAAGGGACGCAACAGCAGCAGCGACCCGGACAAAATCAATCTGGTCCTCCCGGCAGCGGAAATTCACGGGCGCCAGTTGGTCAACGAGCATTGCGAACTGGATTCGTAGCCGCCGCCTCGCCGGTTCCCTTTGAGGATATTGATTCATTAGAGTCTCGCAAAAAGTTTGACGACAAAAATGCTAAGAAAAAAATTGGCCTTCTCGGCGGCGGACCTGCACCTTCGGTTCGCGAGCGTGAAGAAGAGGTTGCGACTTTTTCACAAACTGAATTTCGTAAACGAGAGATGGTATTTCAACCAAAAAAGAAAAAGGGTCTTCTCAACCGTGAATCGCGCCGCACTGAAATCACAACAGCTAAGGCCTCTAAGCGAGTTGTAAAAGTGAATCAGACGATGTCAGTTGCAGATTTGGCCCAAGAAATGGGCGTAAAAGCTGCTCAATTGACAAAATCACTTATGACAAATGGTGTGACCGCTTCGATGAATACCGAGCTTGATTTTGACACCATTTCTCTCTTGGTTCCTGAATTTAATTTTGAAGCAATCAATGTACATCAAACCGTAGATGAAATGTTAGCAGATACTGCATATGGTGAAATGGATGCAGAGCATGTTTTACGTTCACCTGTGGTGACCGTCATGGGTCACGTCGATCATGGCAAAACTTCACTTTTAGATGCGATTCGTAAAGCCGATGTCGCCTCAAGAGAAGCCGGTGGGATCACTCAGCACATCGGTGCTTATCGTGTGACGACTGAGCACGGCCACGTCATTACTTTTATCGATACTCCCGGCCATGAAGCTTTCACAGCCATGCGTGCTCGTGGTGCGAATGCCACAGACATCGTTGTTATTGTAGTCGCAGCTGATGATGGCGTAATGCCGCAAACAGCAGAAGCAATTAATCACGCAAAAGCTGCGAAAGTTCCAATCATAGTTGCCATTAATAAGATGGATCGTCCCAACGCCAATGTTGAGAAAATCAAACAGCAAATGACTGAATTTGAATTGGTGCCTGAAGAATGGGGCGGAACCACAATATTTTGCCCAGTTTCTGCATTGAAAAAAACCGGTATTAGCGAGCTCCTAGAGCAAATTTATTTAACTGCCGAGATGGAAGATCTTAAAGCCAATCCAAAGCGCTCAGCTACGGGTGTGGTAATTGAAAGTCGAGTCGATAAGGGCCGGGGCCCGGTCGCCACTTTGTTAGTGCAAGACGGGACTTTAAAAGTTGGTCAATATTTCGTGGTCGGCACAGTATCTGGCCGCGTGAGATCTTTGATCAATGATAAGGGCGAAAGAGTCACAGAAGCTGGCCCAAGTGTGCCAGTTGAAGTATTGGGTCTTTCGGATACTCCAATGGCCGGAGATCGCTTTGATATAACAGAAAGTGAATCCGCCGCTCAAGAGGTTGCAGCGACTCGAAAAGCTCAATTTGCAAAATTAAATAATGTAGGGCCGAAGGTTTCGCTCGAAGATATTTTTTCTAAAATGCAAAACAAAGAACTTAAGGAACTTACGATAGTTCTTAAGACCGATGTGGCAGGCTCAGTTGAAGCTATCAAAGGAATGTTTGAGAAAATTGGTACCAGCGAAGTGAAATTGAAAATTATTCATGCAGCCGTTGGCGGAATCAATGAATCAGACGTTTTATTAGCGCAAACATCTAAAGGTTTGATCGTTGGTTTCAACGTTCGCCCTGACGGTGGAGCAAGCCAACTTGCCAAACAGCATGGCATTGAAATCAAAACCTACTCAATCGTTTACGAACTTATGGATGATATGAAAAAGGCCCTTTCAGGGATGCTCACTCCAGATATTATCGAAAAACAATTGGGTCGTGCCGAAGTTCGCAATATTTTCTCAGTTCCAAAGCTTGGAACAATTGCAGGATGTGCAGTGGTGGATGGTAAAATTACCAGGCAGTCACAATTGCGCTTGGTACGTGAAGGTAAAATCATCTATACAGGTAAGCTCACAAGTCTTAAGCGTTTCAAAGATGACGCGAAAGAAGTGGCTTCGGGTTATGAGTGCGGTATTGGGATCGAGAATTATAACGATCTCAAAGTTGGCGACGTAATCGAGGCATTCACCCAAGAATCAATCAGCCGCGAGATTTAGGGGCGGGCTCACGCTTTTAAGTCAACTCGGCGTTGCTCTTTCCTCGGTCTCCCTGCGCCGTAGATTACTACGGCTCAGTCGCCTCGGTCAGAGCGCCTTGATTTGACTTAAAATCTTGAGCCCGGAGGAAGCTTTTTATGACAGATGAAATGCCAACTAAAAATCGACGAGTATTGAGGGTTGAAAAAGAAATTCGGGAAATTGTGGGCCTTCATTTGGTTGGCGGCTTTCATGGCGAGCTTCATGCAATTACAACTATTTCTCGAGTATCGGTGACCAGTGATTTAAGAAGTGCGCGCATCAATGTCAGCGTTCTTGGTAGTGAAGCTGAGCAAGAGGCGGCACTTGAAGTTCTAAATAAATATGCATTTGAAGTACAAAAACAAATCGCCAAAGCTTTGCCTATTCGTTATTGCCCAAAGGTTAAGTTTTTCTTAGATAAATCACTCGAGAAAGTTTTGAAAGTTGAAAAAATATTATTTGAAATCAGCCAGCAAAATGCCAAGAAACCTCAAGACGCATCTGCAAAACTTTCAACAAACGATATTTTAAGTCGATGAATTCATTGGGCGGCCTGCTTCTCGTCAATAAATCCTCTGGAATGACCAGCCATGATGTGGTGGCACGCGCTCGACGTCTCTTGAAACGAAAAGATATCGGACACGCAGGCACACTCGATCCTATGGCCTCAGGACTCATGGTCTTACTAATTGGCGAAGCAACCAAGCTTTCAGATTATATTTTAAATGGTGATAAAGCTTATCGCGCACAAGTGAAGTTTGGCATCACCACAGATTCATTAGATATTACCGGTCAGATTTTGAGCGAAAAACCTGTTTGTTTTTCTAAAGAAGAGCTTTCCGCTGCCGTTTTAAAATTGACTGGCGAGGTGGAGCTTGAAATTCCAAAATACTCAGCGGTAAAGGTTGAGGGACGAAGACTTTATGATTATGCCCGTAAGGATGTCGAAGTGGTGTGTCCTAGGCGCATAATGAAGTTCTTTGACTTGAAGCAACTGAGCTTTGAAGGATCGACAGCTGGTTTTGAAATTCATTGTTCAAAAGGTAGCTATATCCGAGCATGGGTGCATGAATTAGGTGAGCTCTTGGGTTGTGGAGCTGCCCTTTCAGGGCTTGAGAGAATCATCTCGGCTCCTTATATTGTGTCGGACAGCCTGAGTTTAGAGGCCATTGAATCACAATTGTCGTTAGGCGCTACATTGGGAGCAGCATGGGTCGAGTTGAATCGCTGTTTGCCTAGCTTTAGAGAGTTGCGCCTACAGGGCCGCGATATTCAAATGATTCGAAACGGGCAAATATCAAACAATGTACAGGCCGAGTTGCTTATAGGTATTAAAATTACCGAAAGTCTTCCCTTAGTTAAGTTAATCAATCAAGAGACCAAAGATCTCTTGGCAATTTTAGCTGCTAAACCAGGTGAATTTTATAAAATTCGGCGGGTTTTTCAAACTAGCTAAACTAGGCGCCATATACCAGCCTTGAGTGTAGAGAGATCAAGGTGATCCCTCAGCAGAACTCGGTTTAAAACGACGCTGAGCCAAATAAAGTACTTGAATCAGATGGCGAGCCTTAGTAACTTGGCCGTCAAATTGTCTTTTCTCCTGAAGTGCGACAGCCATGGCGCCAGGCAGGGGTAGGGCCTCAGAATCCAGTTGTTTGGATCTCTGGGTACAAAGCTTAAATTTAAGTTTTGTTTCTATTTTTTTGGGTGACAAAGCCCAAGGAGGATAAAATGGCGTTATTTTCGTATCAAAAAGAACAAGTTATTCAAAAATTTCAAAGAGAAAAAATGGATACTGGAAGCTCAGAAGTGCAAGTTGCTCTTCTTACTTTTCGTATTAAAGATTTGACTGAGCATTTTAAGAGTCACAAAAAAGATCATCATTCTCGTCAAGGTCTTATCAAAATGGTTAATCGCAGAAAAAAATTATTAAACTATTTGCGCACGACTTCTCCAGAAACTTATACAAAATTGATCGCGGATCTTGAATTACGTAAGTAATTCTCAGTTCGGCCGCTTGAAATATTTTTAAGCGGCATCCGTCTATTCATGATCTCAACAATTGCAGTTTCTTAGGAGAAAAAAATGGAATCCACATTGAAGTTCAATAAACAAATTGTCAGTTTTCAATTCGGTAACAAAACCGTCACACTTGAAACCGGTCGCCTTGCAAAGCAAGCAGACGGTGCGGTTTTGGTTACTCAAGCAAATAATATGGTACTTGTAACAGTTGTAGGTTCGAGAAAAGAATCAACAGCAGATTTCTTTCCGCTCACCGTTGAGTATCAAGAGAAATTTTATGCTACTGGTAAAATTCCTGGTGGATATTTTAAGCGCGAAGGTCGTCCGACCACCAATGCGACATTGACTGCGCGTTTGATTGATCGACCGATTCGACCGAGCTTTCCAGAGGGCTATAATACCGAAACGCAAGTAGTTGCGACGGTACTCAGTTATGATGGTAGCTTTCCGCTTGAAATTTTAGCGAGCCTTGGTGCGAGTGCAGCGATGCACATCAGTGATTTGCCATTCAATGGTCCGACGGCAGCGGTACAAGTAGGCCGCTTGAACGGACAGTTCATGGTGAACCCATCTCCAGCTCAACTTGATGAGTGCGATATGGATATTACTATTGCAGGAACACGCAATGGTATCTTGATGGTCGAAGGCGAAGCAAAATTTATTTCAGAAGCAGAAGCACTCGAAGCGCTTAAGTTTGGCCACAAGGCCTTAGGTGTTGCATTTGATGCCCAAGATGAACTACGCAAGAAAACTGGCAGTAAAGTAAAACGTACTTTTACACCTGCAGCGATTGACGAAACTTTCAAAAAACAAGTCGAAGACTTTTTGACACCAAAAATTAAAGCAGCACTTTCGATTCAAGAAAAACAAAAACGTTATGAAACTGCAGGAGCTGCGGTAAAAGAAGCTGCTGCTAAGTTTTTGACCGGCGTACCTGAGTCTGATCTTGCAAAAATGAAAAAGAATCTTGAATTTCTAGCTGAAGGCGTGAAGTACAAAGTTGCAAGATTCATGATCCTTGATGATAAAGTTCGTATTGATGGTCGAAATACTACGACAGTTCGTCCGATTCTTTGTGAGGCTGCGATCCTTCCTCGTGCTCATGGTTCGGCTTTGTTTACACGCGGAGAAACGCAAGTTCTTGGTACTGTTACGCTTGGTACTGGCGACGATGAGCAAATGATTGATGCTCTTGGCGGCACGGTAAAAAGGAAATTTTTGCTTCATTATAATTTTCCTCCATTTTCAGTGGGTGAAACCGGTCGAATGGGCGGACAAAGCAGACGCGAACTTGGTCACGGAAATTTGGCAGAGCGCGCTTTGAAACCTGTGATCCCTGATTTCGAAAAATTTCCTTATACAGTTCGAATTGTGTCTGAAGTTCTTGAGTCCAATGGTTCAAGTTCAATGGGAACAGTTTGTTCAGGGACTATGGCTCTTCTCGATGCTGGCGTTCCTATAAAAGGAAATGTTGCTGGGATAGCAATGGGTTTGATCAAAGAAGGCGATAAGGTTGCTATTTTATCTGATATTTTAGGTGATGAAGATCACCTCGGAGATATGGATTTTAAAGTTGCAGGTACTCGTGAGGGTATCACCAGTGTTCAGATGGATATTAAAATTGATTCAATAAGTTTCGACATTATGGAGAAAGCCCTCTTTCAAGCAAAAGACGGCCGCATTCATATCTTAGGCGAAATGGAAAAGGCGATTAAGTCTCCGCGTGGAGAAATTTCAGAGTTTGCTCCAAGAATTGAAACCTTGAAAATTCGCCCAGAGAAAGTTCGTGAAGTCATTGGTGCTGGCGGTAAAGTAATTAAGAGCATCATTGAAGAGACCGGTGTTAAGATTGATATCGAAGATGATGGTACAATTCATATCGCAAGCTCAGACCCTCTCATGAGCAAAAAGGCGATTGAAATCATCAACGCTATTTGTGCCGAAGCCGAGCTTGGCAAAACCTACAATGGTCGGGTTGTGAAAATTATGGACTTTGGCGCTTTTGTTGAGATCTTCCCAAATAACCAAGGGCTTCTACATATTTCTGAAATTTCGCACGAACGAGTTCGAAATGTGACGGATGTTCTCAAAGAAGGCGATCGCATTGATGTAAAGGTGCTAGATATTGATCGCGCTGGACGCATCAAATTGTCTCGCAAAGCTTTACTAGATGCTCCTCAAGGGCAACACAACTAAAAATCCCTCAAAAGGAGCATGAGTGATGCCAAAAACTGCATCCCGTCGTAAAAAATCTCAGGCCATGCCTGAGATTGCTCCGATTTATAAGAAAACGCTTTTGAAAAATGGTGTGCGTGTCGTGACTGAACAGCATGCGCACGCGCGTGGCGTGGTCGTCGGAGTTTGGGTCATGGTAGGAACCCGTGATGAAACACCCGACATTGCAGGGGTTTCTCATTTTGTCGAACATTTGGTTTTTAAGCGTACCGAAAATCGCAACGCGTTTGAAATTGCACGTGATATGGAGGCCGTTGGCGGCGAACTCAATGCCTTCACCTCAAGAGAGTATACTTGTTTTTATACTCACAGTTTAACTGAGCATTTGGGTCTTTCAATTGATGTTTTGTCTGATCTCGTTTGTCGCGCGCGTTTTGATAAAGTTGATTTTGAAAAAGAAAAGCAAGTGGTTCTGCAAGAGATCCATATGTCAGAAGACAATTTAGAGGATCTTGTTTTTGATGAATATTTTGAAAATATTTTTGGCTCTCATCCTCTCGGGCGGCCGATTTTAGGAACACCAAAGTCGATTGCTCAAATCACGCTAAAAGATGTTCAAGAATATTATGAAAAACACTATTCGAGTTCTCAAATTGTAGTCAGTGTTGCCGGAGGAGTGGATCACGAAAGTGTGGTCAAGCTGGTCTCCGAAAGTTTGGTTCCTAAACGGAATAAGCTACCCAAAAATTTGCTTTTATTGTCAGACAAGCCTCAGATTAAAAAAAATCCTCCAAAAAATCAGAGCTTTCGAAAGTTCATTCAAAAGCCCTCGGAGCAAGTGCATATTTTGCTCGGACTTCCCGCTGCACATTTTAGGGATGAATTGAGATTTGAAGCCTATATCGTCAATGCATTGATTGGCGGCGGTATGACTTCAAGACTTTATCAAAAAATTCGCGAAGAAAAGGGTTTGGTATATACCATCTATTCTCAGATGAATAGTTTTTGCGATATTGGTTCGATCATGATTTATTCTGGGACCGAGTTTAAACATGCCTCTGATGTTTTGAAACTAACTTTGAAAGAAATGAAGAAAATTGCAAAGACCGGAATTCAAAAGAAAGACCTCGAACTATTTAAGACCCAAGTACTCGGTCAAATTCTTTTGGGTGCAGATGATATCGAAAATCGCATGAATTCACTCGGCGTTAATGAAATGGTCTTTGGCAAATATCGCTCTGTTGAGCAGGTGCTAAAAGAAATAAATCAAGTGAGTCTGAAATCAATCGCGCGCTATCTAGAGAAATTTTTTGATCTCAAAGATTTGAGTTTGATGGTTATGGGCCCAGTTGATAAGAAGCAAGCAAAGGCACTTTTTTCAATTATGAAGAAGGAGATTTAAATATGCAAATCGAAATAAATAAGACGTTGGCTCAAGTTCAGAAACCTCAACTTTTAGTAAAAAAACTTGAAAACTTTAAAGGTGAGTTGCCGCAGTATCAAACTCCACTTTCGAGTGGCTTTGATGTCAGAGCGCAGTTGTCTGAGAGCATTTTTTTAAAACCCATGCAGCGGGTTTTGGTGCCGACAGGTTTGAGTTTTGAAATGGAAGCAGGTTTTGAGATTCAAGCTAGACCGCGCAGTGGGCTTGCAATAAAGCAAGGGCTCACCTTGCTCAATACTCCAGGTACCATTGATGCAGACTATCGTGGTGAAGTGAAAATCATTATTATCAACTTAGGTGAAGAGCTCATTGAAATTAAGGATCAAGATCGTATTGCCCAACTTGTCTTCTGCCCAGTTCTTCAAGCGAATTTTGTTTTGACTCAAGACCTAAGTGTTTCTGCGCGTGGTGCCGGTGGCTTCGGACATACTGGCGTTTAATTGACCGCGCTTTCTAGACCATAGCCAATTGTTAAAAAAGCCTCGAGTGATAGACTTTGAAGAAGTAGTTATCATTGGAGGCCTTCGTGAAAAAAATCGTATTTTCGAGTCTACTATTGGTTTCGTGCGCAAGTAGCCCGACACATCAAAACACTGATTCAATCAAGCAGTCGCGTAGTCCGCAGTCCTCAAATGATCTCTTGAATGAATTAAAAGGGCTGAAGGCCGAAGTTGAATCGGGGAGAGTCAGCACACAAAACTGTCATGAGTATTTTCAAAAAAAACAGCAGAGCCTAAAAGAAGAAGATTTACAATCTTTGCCAGCTGATCAGGCGCAAGAATTAAGTCGCCAGGTGATGCTCACGACTTGGCAAGCGCGACTTGCGATTCATCAACAATTGCCTCAGTTGCTTTCATGTCGATCGGATTTGTATTCTCTATTTTATCTACTTCGCGGAATTGAAGATTTAGCTTCGCTTAAAGTTTATCCTGATACTCAGATGGCGGTCGCGGATTTCAAAAATAGTATGCAAGATGAGCCAATACCCTTGGTAGATAATGCTTTTTATAAGGGTTATCTCGGCCCTAGCGGTCAGGTTGAAATAGATAATGTTAACTTTCAGTCAGGGGACCTTATGTTAACCCGCGGAGGGAGTTTCTTTAGCGCGATTTTGTCATCGATCACGACACAACCTGGGCAAATTGATCACTTTGTTCTCGTGCACAAAGATGAAGTTGGCAAACTTGAAACAATTGAATCTTATGCTCAGACTCAGCCCAGTGGGGTGCAGGCCTTTGAAATGGATTATGCATTGAAAAATGAAAATCCAAGAATTGTTTTATTGCGACCAAAGGATTCAAAGATTGGGGCCAGGGCAGCTGATATTATGTCAAGAGAAGCAAAGGCCGGCAAAGCCGATCCGACTAAACAAATCGCCTATGATTATACGATGTCTTTTGCTGATGACAAACATATGACTTGTTCGGCGGTCAGCTATTGGGGCTATTACAAAGCTTCGGATGGCAAATTCATCATTCCTGAAATGCGATCGACGCCTAATCCAAAGTTGACTCAACTTTATTCTAAGACCGGAATCAATCCGGAGCCGATGTTAACGGCTGCGGATATGGAACTTGATTCTCGGTTTGATCTCTTGCTTGAATTTCGCGACCATCGCTTGATCTCAGATTCGCGCTTAAGAGAAGCTGTGGCACAGAGTTTATTCAAATGGATGTCAGATTTAGATTATACTATTCGTCCGGGCTTTAAGAGCTTTGTGATTGACGACATTATCTTTCCGCTTCATAAAACAAAATTGTGGCCGATGATAAAGGGTCTTACGGGTCTATCAATTCCGCCCGATGCGCCGGAAGGATTTATTGAAACTCTCGACGCGCTTAACAGTATAAGTGATGTTCTTTATAAGAGAGTCTTTGACGAAAACTCCAAATATTTTAAGCAGTCAGGTTGGAATATGACCCACAATCAGATGATGGCTGTTCTTGAAACTTATCGACAAGCTGACTACCAAAAATGTCGATCATCTGGCGTTACGCAGTTTCATCAAGCCTTTACTTCAAGAACTTGTTTGCCTAAAACCAATCGATAATCCCTAGAAGTGAGTATCGAGACGAACCAGCATGGTATACGAGCGTTCGTCTATAGTTTCGCCAGTCATTGCATTTCTCATGGCGATTTCGCCGCCAAGGCTAAAGGCCTCTGCGATAAAATAATCAGCGCCTACGCTCAATACACTACTTGGTGTTGAATATTGAGTGGCAATATTATTTTTGCTTAGAGTGAGATAGCGACCGGCAATTCCACCACCGATTCTTCCTTTTATATTTTGCGTGAGTTGGCCCTTACCATAAAACATCAAATCAAATTCTTTTACTGAAACGACTGAGCCGTCATAGTTTTGTTCGCCGTAGCTTATGAGAGTGCCTTCAGATGAGAGGTGTTCTGAAAACAAATCAATGCCGAGTGAAACCTGAACGCCGGCCTGTCCCACATAAATTTTCTTATTGGGAAGGTCTAGGGTTTCAAGCATATTTGCATAGGCAACACCTGCGTGAATGGTGGTATTTTCAAAAGAGTCGCCGCCAGAAGATCTTGCGACTGCGGCTCGACTTTTGGCGCGTAAGCTAGGTTTTGAAAGATCTTTTACGATGGCATCATAATTTTGAGTTTCTTCGTCTGCCTGGTTGTAGTCTGACTGCGTATCGACTTCAGCCCAGCTCAATTTCGGTAAGATTAGAAATGTGAATGCAACAACAGAAAGCCATACAAGTTTTTTTGTTTTCATTCTCTAATTGTAGCAAGAAACTTTCAATTTGCAAAACTTTGACTAGTGAAAATCAGCTACAATTTGTAGAATAAAAGCATGGTATATAAAGAAAAAAGATATTGTGCCTTTTGTAAGAATCTCAGAAGTTTTTATTTAAAGAGAGATCTGTCGTTTTTAGATTTTGTGGTCTGTGTTTTTGCAAGTCTTGCCGCCATGGCTTTGGTCTGGCAGGACTTTAATATTAAGGTTTTTTATTTTTTAGGTTTTTCGGTAATAGCATCCGAGATTTTAGTGCGCTTTAGGTGGCGCATGAAAATCATTTGCGACATTTGCGGATTTGACCCCATCCTTTATAAGCGAGATTCAAAGAGTGCCGCCCTAAAAGTGAATAAATTTTTAGAGCTTCGCAAGCTTGATCCACAAATGCTGCTTAAGCCTTATCCAAAGTTAACGCCTTTGAAGAAGCAAGTAGCCAGGCCCGCGCCAACTAAGTCAAAATCATTGACGAATCTTGAGCTTTAAACGCTTAGAATTTATGACGAAAGCTTGAGCTTAATACCTGGATCGGTTAGGCTCTGATGAATGAAGGCCTTGGTTTGTGTTCCCACCTACAATGAATGCGAGAATATCCTGCAAATTCTCGGTGCCATCTTAACTGAGAACCCCGAAGTTCATATATTGGTCATTGATGATAACTCCCCAGACGGAACGGCAAAACTTGTTGATAAATTGATGGCAAGCGAGCCGCGCGTAAAATTACTTTCGCGCAAAGGAAAAGAAGGACTTGGCCGAGCATATTTGGCTGGCTTTGATTGGGGACTGAAAAATGGCTACGAAGTATTAATTGAAATGGATGCCGATTTTTCACATCGCCCAGTTGATTTGAAACAAATATTGAGCGTCATGAAAAATCAAGATTTTGTGATTGGCTCCCGTTACGTAAAAGGTGGCGCGACCTTAAACTGGGGACTAATCAGAAAAATTATCAGTCGCGGCGGTAGCCTCTATTCACGGCTCATCTTAGGCTTTCCGGTAAATGATTGGACGGGTGGCTTCAACGCCTGGAAGCGTGAAGTTCTAGAAGGAATTCATTTGGAGCAAGTAGGCTCCGAAGGTTATAGCTTTCAAATTGAACTGAAGTACCGAGCTTGCAAACAAAAATTTAAGTTTCAAGAGGTACCCATAATATTTGAGGACCGACGAGTTGGCCAAAGCAAAATGCGTTTTAGAATTGTCATTGAAGCGCTTTGGAGAGTTTGGATAATGAAGTATAAAATATGAATAGATCATGCAATCAATTTCATATTAAAGCTTTTCAGACTTTTTCAGTATTGCTAGCCGTTTCAATTTTATTTTTAACTTCCTTTAGTTTTGCAGAAACAGCTGCCAGCAAAGCGAATGCGAAATCTAATTCTGCAAATACGCAAACTAGCGCTCCCAAAAAAGCAGAAGTTCAGGGTCAGTGGGCAACGATTAAAACCGACAATGCCTTGGTTTATGATCAGCCTGATTTTGATGCTCCAACCTTGATGTATCTGCCGGCGGGACAGAAAGTGCGAATATCAAGGGTCACCTTTGGTTCCTATTTTAAGTTTTACCGAGTCAAGGTCAGTCAAACGAAGATTGGTTATATTACCACGATCGATGTTGTCCCTGAAGTTCCGGGTCCGCCCGAAAATGGCGTGCCCAATAAAAAAGGAAAGAAAAAAACTCGGCCAGGAGAAAAGCCAAAAATCGGAAAGTATCCACCAGTCAAACCCTTTATGCAGACCAAGTATTTGGGAATTTATGTTGGTAACTTAAATTATAAAGAGATTATTCCTGGTGTTGATCCGACAGCTACACTTTTGTTTTACGGCGTGAAAATCACCGGACCTCATACTTTGATTTCGCTTCCAACTGATTTCAATTTATTGATTCACTATGGAGCGCCACCCTACTACAGCCAATTTTCAACAATTAAGCCAAGTGGTTTTGCATTGATTACTGATTTATTACTTTTGTTTCCTATTATGGATCAAAAATCGAGTTCCTTCTTTTTGGGTTTGGGACCTTTGTTAGACTATTCAAACTTTCAGTTTGGGACCTCAACTGGTGTGGTTAGTTCAAGCGAGCTGAGTCTTGGTTTAAGTCTTGAGATTGGGTATGGTGTGAAGTTGGGTACGAACTGGGCGGCGCGGACGGAATATAAGTGGATGTGGGAACGCGCAAATTACACCTCCTACGGCCTCTCCCTCCAAAACCGCTTTTAGAACTGGCGAGGATGGCGCAACTCTTCGTTGCTTCTCCCTCCCTTCCTTGCGCCGTAGATTACTACGGCTCAGTCGGTTCGGTCGTCGCGCCTCGATTTGCCGCCATCCTCGCCAGTTCTACGAAATTGGCTTGGGCGGCAAGTCTTCGTTGCTTCTCCCTCCCTTCCTTGCGCCGTAGATTACTACGGCTCAGTCGGTTCGGTCGTCGCGCCTCGATTTGCCGCCATCCTCGCCAGTTCTGGGTTGACTGAGGCGTAGTGCGGCGGGTAGCTATGAGTTAAAAATAGGTGAAAATTAGATATGAAGATTGCCATTTTATCACATGATGTCGTCAATCAGATCGCAGCGGGCGAAGTTGTTGAAAGACCTAGCCATTTGATAAAGGAGCTGGTTGAGAATTGCTTAGATGCCGGGGCTTCAAAGATTGAAATTGAATTTTCAAATGGTGGGCGAAATGTCAGAGTCAGCGATAATGGCTCTGGGATTGCCCGCGAGGATTTGGGACTAGCGCTTCAAAGACATGCGACTAGCAAAATATTGGCTTCAGAAGATTTATTTAAATTGTCGAGCTATGGTTTTCGCGGTGAAGCTTTAGCAAGTATTGCTGCGGTTTCAAATTTGAGTTTGATTTCAAAAGAGGAGGGTCAAGAGCAGGCATTTCAAATTGACTCTAACTTTGGGAAGCTCGGTGAAATATCTGAAGTGGGCAGTAATTTAGGGACGACGCTTGTGGTTCGGGATTTGTTTGCAAATATGCCCGCTCGGCTAAAATTTTTAAAATCAGAAGTGGCTGAATCCTCGCAAATTAAACAAACTCTCAAAGCCTTTGCGCTTATTCACCCCGAAATTGAAATACGTGTGCGCCAAGAAAAATCTGTATTTGCATATAAAGCACAAGATTCAATGCGAGCTCGGGTGAGTGAAGTTTTAAATACCGAAGAAGTATTTGAGAGCGAAGCGCAACTTGAAAAGCTCAACGCGAAAGTGCTTTTCTGCTCGCCTCACAAAGTCGTCGGAAACTCAAAAGGCATTTGGCTATTTGTACAAAAGAGGTGGGTACAAGATCGAACCATACAAGCGGCAGTGCTTGAGGCATATCGTGGGCTGCTCATGCATGGCGAATATCCGCAGGTAGTAGTTGATTTGACCATTGATCCGGCTGAAGTTGATGTCAATATTCACCCAACAAAATCAACAGTAAAATTTAGAGATAACGCCCAAGTTTTTCGTGTCGTTCAGAGAGCCTTAAGGCAGGGGCTTGAACAGGCGCCTTGGATTCCGAATTCATTGAGTTCAGACTCCAATACATCTCACGCTGCACATCAGGCCATTTCGTCAGCGGTTTCGGCATTTGCAACCAAAGCGATGACCGAACAGGTCGCATTTTCAGGAGCTTCGGAATTGGGGCAGACTCAACTTCGGCAAAAGCTCTCAGAGCCCTTGGCAGCTTATTTTGCAAGGGATCCGGCTCCTGAAACAAAAACAACGATAGCGCCAGAAAATCTTCAAAACCATGCCAGTCCTTTACAAAAACATTATTGGTCAAGTTTGCAAGTTTTAGGACAGGCGCAGCTGACTTATATTTTATCTCAAAATTCAAAGGCCATGGTTATTGTTGATCAACATGCGGCTCATGAAAGAGTGATGTACGAGCGTCTTATGAAATCTTGGAGTGATAAGAGTTTTGAAATTCAGGATTTTTTACTTCCGCTCACGATACAGTTAGAGAGTAGCCTGCTTGAAGCAGTGCTCACCCATAAAGAAGATTTAGAGCGCATTGGAATGCAAGTTGAAGCCATGGGGCCAGAGCATTTGGCGGTGCGCTCGGCACCTGCAATTTTAAAAGAATCATCTATTCAAAAAGCGATTGAAGAATTGGCGCGTGAAATCTTAGATGAAGGCGGAAGCTTTGCGATTGAAAAATCAATCATGCATATTTTTGCCACTATGGCTTGCCACTCGGCTGTTCGCGCTGGCCAAGCACTTTCAACCGAAGAGATGAAGTCTTTACTTTTGCAAATGGATGAATTTGCGCTCTCAAGTTTTTGCCCGCATGGCAGGCCAGTATCAGTTGAGTATCCATTTCATAAATTAGAGAGAGATTTTGGTCGCATCAACTGATCTGAAATTAGCTCAAATCATTTTTGTCGTTGGGCCAACGGCCACAGGCAAGAGTGATCTTGCCATTTCGCTGGCGCAATATTTTAATGCCGAAATAATAAATGCCGATAGCATTCAGTTTTACAATCAAATTGAAATCGGAACTGCAAAGCCTAGCCAAGAAATGATGGCTCAGGCCAGGCATCATCTTATTGCTTTTGTTGAGCCGCCGGCCACATTGAGCGCTGGTGATTTCGTGCGAGCTGCCGAAAAATTATTGAGTGAGCGTCTCGCGGCTGGAGTGCGCAATTTCATTTTAGTTGGCGGCAGCGGTTTTTATATTCAAGCACTTGAAAAAGGAATGGTTCCTGCTCCACAAATTAGTGAGCAAATAAGAGAACAAGTGCGCCTTCAATTTGAAACTCAAGGTTCAGCAAGTCTTTGGAACTCTATTCACGAAATTGATCCCGAATATGCCGCTAAAATATCTAAAACGGATTCTTACCGCGTGCAAAGGGCTCTTGAGATTTTACTTTCAAGTCCGATTAGCATTTCTCAAGCGCAGCGGGATTTTGAAAATCAAAAATCAAATTTAAAGAAAAACTTCAAAATCCGAAAAATTGCCCTCGATTTAGATCGAGGCGAACTGCGAAAACGAGTGACTCTGAGAGCCGAACAAATGCTTGCTGCGGGATGGTTAGAAGAGGTCAAGTACTTAAGATCTCGCGGCTGGGGGGACTGGGCGCCTCTTAAAAGTGTGGGATATTTTGAAATTGGTGAATTTTTAGACCGAAAAATATCGCAATGGGAGCTCAAAGAGAAAATAATCACCAGTACTATGCAGCTCGCTAAAAAACAGCGCACTTGGTTTAAGCGGGATCAAGAAAACCACTGGATTGTAGGTGCTAAATATAGCCCGACAGAGTTTTATGAATTGGCAATGAAACACCTTTTAAAAGCGCCTGAACTTGACTAATTCATAGAAAAAGTTAGACAGTAGTACATGAGAAGCATGACTGGTTATGGACATACAAACTTTTCGAGCAAAGACCTCGAGCTCGATGTGCAAATCAAATCAGTCAATGGTCGCTTTTTAGATATTCGCCTGCATTTGCCTAGAGAATATAACTCCTTTGAAAGTGAAATAAAAAAAATGATTTCGGGCGTATTTGCGCGCGGAACAGTTGATTTGTATTGTTCGAGAAAAATTCGCGCCAATGCCAAACAAGTCGCACTTGAAATCAACGAAGATGTTGCCAAACTTTATGTCAAATCCCTCAAAGGACTAGCTAAGAAATTAGATCTTGCCGACAACTTAAGTCTAGATATTGTTGTGAAACTGCCTGAACTCATGAATCTAAAAGTTCAAGACAAAGTAACTGCAACAGAAAAGCAAAAACTTTTGGGACTGGTAGATAAATCCTTAAATCTTTGTGAAGGCGAGCGAATTCGCGAAGCAAAAGCTTTGGGCTTAGACATAAAAAAGAATCTACAGAGACTTCAAGACTTTGTCGCCCAATGTGAAAGTTTGCGCAGTCAGGTGAATTCAGAGCTTGCCAAAAAATTCGAAGATCGTCTTAAGAATCTTGGTTTAAATAGTGAGGTTGATCCGGCGAGACTCGCGCAAGAAGTCATGATTCAAATTGATAGGTCTGATATCAATGAGGAGCTCAGTCGTTTAACCGAACACATTCAGGCCTATTTAAAGTTGCTGCAAGACTCAAAAAGCTTCGGGAAAAAGATGGATTTTTATGCGCAAGAACTACTTCGTGAAGTAAATACCATTGGCAGTAAGAGTCAGGTTTCGAAATTAACGGCCTTGGTAGTAGATGCAAAATCGGTGGTCGAACGAATTCGTGAACAGGTGCAAAATATTGAATGAATAAAGTAAGAATGATCATCATTGTTGCGCCCTCGGGGGCCGGGAAGTCGAGTTTTGTCGATCGTATTACGACAGAGTTCAAGGTCTTAAGAGATACCGTTACCTATACAACTCGACCTATGAGGGCAGGTGAGTCTGAAGGGACTCCCTACCATTTTGTATCTCAAGCAAAATTCAAAGAGCTGGTTTCTGAAAACTTTTTTGTCGAATGGGCTCATGTTCATCAAAATATGTATGGCACTCCTTTTTACCAAATTGAGGATGCCTTTAAAAAAAATGAAGTTGTGATCATGGATGTCGACGTTCAAGGCGCAGACACTTTTAGGTCTAAGTACCCGGATGCAAAGACGATTTTTATACTTCCGCCATCGATTGATGAGCTGCGTCGAAGAGTTATTAAGCGCGATAAAAAGATCCCAGACGACCTTGAGATCCGCATGCAAAACGCCACTAAAGAAATCAATCGCGCTCATGAGTTCGATTTTCAACTCATAAATGATGATTTCAATGCTTCCTATGCGAAATTCAAGAAAATCATTGAAGAATTGCTCACGAAGTCGTAGGTTGGGCAGTTCAAATCGAGATTCAAGGGAGAATTCATGGCTCGTGTCACGGTCGAAGATTGCTTAGATAAAGTTGATAATCGTTTCGCTTTGGTACTTCTAGTTGCTAAGCGTGCAAAGCAATTACTCAAAGGCTCGACTGCAACCCTCAGTGCAAAAAACAATAAGTATATTGTCACTTCTCTTCGCGAAGTTGCTCAAGGTACTGTTCGATTCGACAATCATGCTTCTCCAGAGCTTGAAAGACGTGAACAGATCGAAAAAGATCTCAATCGCTAATTTAAATTTCATAAAGTAAGAGCAGAAATAAGTTTTGCTCATACAAGCTCAAAGAAATTGTCTTAATTAACCAATCTCAAAATGATTCGACTCGCGACTTCGTTTACCTGGCGAGCCTAGAGTAGCCAATCCAAATTAAATCGTATAATCTGATTTTTGTTCGAATTTTTCCTTTTTTTATTTGATTAGTACCTATTTGATCAAAGAGAAAAAGCCGATAAAAAGTTTCATCCTTTGCTTGGGAGCACAACAAAAGTCATGGTCGAATTCCAAACCGAAGAAGGAATTAGCGAAAACGAGCCGAAGACCATCGAAGACTTGGTTGAAAAGTTGCGCGTCTACTTACCTCCGGGTATGGATTATTCGATTCTCGAAAAAGCTTATACATTTTCAGAAGAAGCTCATACTGGGCAATTGCGCAGAAGTGGCGAGCCCTATATTTTTCATCCGCTCGGGGTGGCTGCAATCTTAGCGGACTTAAAACTTGATGTGGCCAGCATCATCACAGCACTACTTCATGACACGGTTGAAGATACCAAAGTTACACTTGCCGACATCGAAACTCATTTCGGAAAAAATATTGCGGATCTCGTCGACGGCGTTACTAAAATATCAAAAATTTCTTTTCGCAATACGCATGAAAAGCAAGGCGAGAACATTCGAAAGATGATCGTTGCCATGGGAAAAGATGTACGCGTTGTTTTGGTCAAGCTTGCCGACAGACTACACAATATGCGCTCGCTCAATCATATGCCGCCAGACAAACAGGTGAGGATTGCGCAAGAAACTCTTGATATTTATGCGCCACTCGCCAGTCGTTTGGGAATTAGTTCGCTCAAAATTGAACTCGAAGATTTAAGCTTTCGATATTCCAAGCCAGATATGTATTATCAATTGGCGCAAAAGGTTGCGAAGAAAAAGAAAGAGCGCGAGAAGTACATTGAAGAAACCAAGCGCTTACTAGCCAATGAGCTTTCGCAAAGAGCGAAATTGAAATTTGATATTTCAGGAAGACCCAAACATCTTTATTCGATTTATCGAAAAATGACGGCGCGAAATATTGATTATGAACAAGTATACGATGTCTTGGCCTTTCGAGTGACCGTCCCAAGTGTTCCCGAGTGCTACGAGGTGCTCGGGCATGTTCACGCACTCTGGAAGCCAATCCCTGGTCGCTTTAAAGATTTCATCGCCATGCCAAAGGTTAATCAATATCAGAGCCTGCATACAACCGTTATGGGCCCAGCAGGAGAGCGCATTGAAATTCAAATTCGTACGCAAGAAATGCATTTGATTGCGGAGCGCGGAATCGCCGCTCATTGGAAGTACAAAGAAGGCGGCAAAGCAGATTCAAATACCGAGCAGAAATTCGAATGGTTGAGAGATTTGGTTTCGCTCCACCAAACTACGCGCAATCCTGATGAATTCTTAGAAACAGTAAAGAGTGATTTGTGGGAAGCTGAAATTTATGTCTTCACGCCAAAGGGAGAAGTGCGTGAGTTGCCAGATGGTTCGACTCCGATTGATTTTGCATTTGCCGTTCACACTGATGTCGGTACACATTGCGCAGCTGCACGCGTGAATGGTAAATTGGTGCCGCTTAAAACCAAGCTTCGCAGTGGAGACACCATTGAGGTATTGACCAGCCAGCACCAGCAGCCATCAAAAGATTGGCTAAAGTTTTGTGTTACGACCAGAGCAAAATCTAAGATTCGAGCCTATGTTAAAAATTTAGAACGCTTGCGAGCTCTCGAAGTTGGGCGCGACTTGCTTGAAAAAGAATTTCGCAAGCATGGGCTCGGGATGAAAAAGTATCTTGAGCAACCAGAGCAAAAATTTAAAGAACTGGGTGTAAACGTACCAGAAGATTTATTTGTTCTGGTCGGTTATGGCCGGGTGACCGCAAAAGAGGTGGTTTTAAAATTTGCACCAAATTCTGCGCCAGTGGCGGCTGAAAAAGAGAGTCCAACATTCATTCAAAAGGTTTTTCAAAACGCGCTTAATAAAAAGAAAAAATCCCAAAGCATCATCAAGGTCGATGGCATGGAGGATGTGCTGGTTCGATTCGGCAAATGTTGCGATCCTATTCCGGGTGATCCGGTGGTTGGTTTCATCAGCAGAGGACGTGGAATTACAATTCACAAAGTCGATTGTGAGCGGGCATTTGAAGTCGATCAGGCCAGGCGAATTGACGTTGAGTGGAGTGTCAATTCAACTCCCGACGGAATTGAACGAGTTGTTCGCATTAAAGTTGTCAGCCAAGATATGCCAGGCTTACTCAAGAATATGACCGAAACCTTTGCGGTGCGAGGAATGAATATTCACAATGCCCAAATCAGAACCACAAAAGATAAAAAAGCAGTTTGTGTTTTTGATGTCGGTGTTAAAGATACCAGTCAATTGAGTCAAGTGATTCAAGATCTTCAGAAGATCAAGGGCATTATGGGCGTCACCCGGGTTGTAAATACCTGAGGGCCCGTCGCAATCTATACCTAAGTTAAATACCTGCGCCTTTAATTATCATTCACTTTAAGCATATTTACTTTGTAGCAATCGTCTTATTAATGATTTCGAACTGTGCTACTACCCAGCTAACAACAAAAAATGATTTTCAATTTGAAAATCCAAAGGAGATCTTATGAACTTATCAAAAATTTTATTCGCAAGTTTGAGTATTGCTATTTTTACTGCTAGCCAAGCGGCAAAAGCAGATGGATTTATCTGTGCCGATCAAAGCGGTCAATTTGGAATAAAACTCTACGACAATGTTCAGCCAAAACTCGGCACGCGTTCGCCTGCAATTCTGATCATTACAGATGGATCAAAAGAAGCTGGTGGTAAAACTCTTGCGAGCTTCACTCCAGATCAAGGTGATTTGCATTTGGCTTACGGAAGCTACCATGCAACTGCAAACTTTCCATCTGCCTACAATCAGTTACTAGAAGGCGTGAAAATGAGCCAAATCAAGGAATTAGTTTTTTCGGTAAAACATGATTTCAACCGTCCGCTTCCGGCAAACCAAAAGGCTTTAGCGCAGCTTCAAATTCACGATAAGAGTCAAAATACGACTTACGTAAATTTCACCTGCACGCGCTACCTAAAAGATTAATTTGTCTTTTAACTTTAAGTATTTAGCGAGCCTCCGCAATTCAAAGTGCGGGGGCTTTTTTATGCGCTGAAATACGAAATGTTAGCAGGCAACTTAGAGCCGGATTCCGTAGCCCAACATCAGTCCCATATAGTTGGTCTTAACTTGATTCGATGGCGGAAAGAGTCCGTATTCAAAATAGATTGGCACAAACGAATTTTGTCCAATTTGGATATCGGCTCCGGCATCAAAGAAAAATACCGAAATCGTAGGAATCGAATTCAGTGCCGATGAGGATTTTGTAACTGGCAGAAAAAGTCCTAAGCCGGTGGCGATAAAAGGCGAGAATTTTTTTCCGGTAAAATTATATTTAAGAAGAGCATCACCATCGAGATACATAATTTGAGTCGAGCACGCAGTTGAGGGTCCCGCACACACGGGTTGAATGGCTGAACCCGCAACATTGAAAGTTTGAATTCCAAAGCGACCTTGAAAGTAAAGATTGCCTGAGATTGAAATTTCGCCAAAACCTTTTGCCGCATAACCTGTGCCGGTTTGGCTGACGTCTTCTGTATAAGTTGCGCCCTGAGCAAGAGTTGTGGTTTGCGAATTCATGAGATAGCCAACGACCCCTCCATAATGCCATTTTTTAGCATTTGAAGTGCCTGAGCCCGTCGCTTGAGTGGTGGTTCCGCCAGCTGCGGAGGCCGTTACCACTTGGCCGCCGATGGGAGCCTTTCCTTTTAAGATATTGGCTTTTGCTTTGCCTGCAGAAATTTGAACGATCTTGAGGATTCCGACTTTTTTAGAGTTCACCATCACAACGACTTGGTCGCCTTGAGTAACGCTAAATTCAAGATCGTCTAACTGAAGGATTGCTTGCTTCGCATTTGATTTTAGTACGCTTGCTGCGTAGGTCGGTGAAGAAATAAAAATCAAATAAATTAAAAATGGGATGAGTTGAACCCAAATATTATCTCTGCTCCGCATACCAATTCCTCCGTGAATATCAAGCTGCTTATATCCAAATTTGCGCGTGCTAGATTATTGTAATTCGAGGCGAAAGGAGTTCCAAGGGGCAAGAGGGCTAGGTCGGGTTGAAAGTCTAGATAGTAACAAAGATATTACAGAAACCCATTGCTTTGGTTCAAGTGGCTCTATGGCTTTAATCTACAAATGAGGGGGCTATCAAAAGTCTCATCGTGATTGGATTCGTTCAGAAGCAATTGCGGAGCGATTTCGGTTTGGCTGCCATCGTTCAAATGCTTTGTTAATTCTTCATCCGTGGTTTTAAAACACTGAAGCCTTTGCTTACAAAAAGTATCATTTTCATGTGCGAGTTCACAGACATCAAAAATGAGATTGTCGCTTTTGAATTCAAGATCAGGCTTTGCGATTAAGAGATTGAGAGAAGTCGTTTTAAGCGAGCCCGGTGGCGGCCCATAGGCTTCAAGGCTCTTTCGCCCTTCAGATTTATAGACATTGCAAGAGCACAGCGTGAGAGCGAGGCCGGATAGTAGGAGGCCATATTTCAAATGAATTTTTTTATTGGATAGGTGAAGCATATACGACCAGCCTCTTACTATTTCATTTCAGAGGCAAGTCGCGATATTAGAGCTCTTTCTTAAGTGATTTAAAACGGGAGGTCTTCTTTGCTGTCGAAGCTTGGCTCTGGACTAAAATCTTGAAACTGTTCTGCCGGATGGTGCTGGCCGCCACCTTGAGATGATGATTGTTCGCGATCAGAAGGCGCGCCTAAGAATTGCACGGTTTGCGCCACGATCTCAGTTGAATAACGCTTTTGCCCCTGTTGATCTTCCCAAGAATTGGTTTGCAATCGTCCTTCAACATAAACCTGACGGCCCTTTGAAAGGTGCTTTCCGCAAATTTCAGCTAGCTTTCCCCAAGCTGTAATTCGGTGCCATTCGGTTTTCTCTTGTTTCTTGCCTTCTTTATCAGACCACTGCTCACTAGTTGCAACGCTTAAGCGAGTGACGGTTTGGCCATTGCCGATTTGTTTCATTTCTGGGTCAGTTCCCAGGCGGCCTACGATTATAACTTTATTAATTCCTGCCATAAATTCCCCCTCGAGTTTTCAGTTTTCTGGCCTCTTTGTTTCAAATAAGTGGAGGGGGGTCAAGCAGAGCTTTGTGAAAGCTTTGATGATTAAAAAATGTGCAGCAGCATGGTCTGTGTCTTCTTTTTTTGTCGAGGTCTTAAGTCAGTTTAAACGGCAGCCGCGGCAGTCAACCGCTTGGCAGTTTCGGCTTCAGTTTTCAGTTGCCGTTAACTGAATTCGGCATGCCTGTCCCAGAAGCTCTTAAACTAAGCAGGAAAGAGTCCCATCAGCTAGCTTCGGATTTGGGGGCTTTGGCTGCTTCGCTTACAATGCATTTAGCTTTTAATATTTTGGCGATTTTTTTAAAGGTACCGGCAGTATAGGTTCCAAATCTTTTACTAGCAAAATCAGCAAGTGAAAAGCGATCGCCCAATTCTAAATAGGCCTCTACCATATCGTGAGAAACATTAAAGACGGCAGCAAGTGGAGCGATTTGCACAGCAAGTAATCCCCTCGGAAAGCCACTGCCATCGGGTTGTTCATGGTGTTGCGTGATGATGCCGCAAACATCAGCAGGAATCTCAATAAGGCGATCAACCAAATCTCCAGCCGTGCGTGGATGATTTTTGATGGCGTTGAATTCTTTTTCTGAAATCTGCTCTTTGATTTTGAGAAGATCGGCACGATTGCGTACCTTTGCATGATCCGGATTGTTCAAGGTCAAGTCATGAAGAAAGCCCGCCAGTATCAATTTGTGAAAAGTAGATTCGGATGGCCAATCGAGCTCAATTGCAAGTGAACAGGCAAAATGTGCCACCAGTATGCTGTGGCTTGAAACATAATTTTTATTTCTAAAAAGTGTCGATTGCAAAAGCGCTTCGACTTTGGGGGCTTTGCCAATCGCTTTTACGGCGAGCTCAACATAGGATTTGGTGAGATCTAAAACTTCATCTGAAAAGCCAATTTTCTGCGCCAGCAAGTGAATGGTTTCGTGTGCGTGTTCGACGGTTGCCATAATCACTTCAGAACTGGCGCTCGGATCTTTGTTGAGCTGATCAATATTGGCATGCAGTTTTTTTATAAATTCAGAGGCACTGTCTTTTTGAATATATAAGTATTCAATTTTCTTTAAGCCCCAAATGGTATTGAGGTTTTCTTGCGTAAAGCGAAAGCCATTGTGAAAGAGTTTGACGAATTTGATACTTGAGAGACGCACATAAACATTTCCTGCGAGAGGAACTACTTTCAACAAAAGCTCGACATTGATTCGGCAATAGTCGCCATCAATAAAATTAACCGGGGCTTCGCCTTTATAAGTTTCAAGTATCAAATCAATGATTTTTTGAGGAGCTTCTGACTCTTTGATTTGTGCTAGAAAAGGAATATCTTTGAATAGTATGGCCTGACCATCCACTTCATTTTTTAAAAAAATAACCGGGATTTGAGACGCCGAAGAAAGCAAATATTTGAAAAGCAAAAGGCACTCTTCACTTTGACTCGCAACAATGAGATCAATCGAAGTGTCGGATAGCAAATGCGACATGGCTTTTTCAAAATTAGAGGCCCCGTTGACGTGTATGCCCAGCTTACCTTCAAGATAAAACGAAAAAGTATTTAATTTATCCGTATCTGTGCAAAAAAGAAGGATATTCATCAATAAGAAAATCGGCATTCATAAGAATTCGTTTGAGTCTTATTTTTGCGAGTTTAAACCAATACCGAAAAATCGTCATCAAAGTCGAGGTCCTCGACATTGTTTTCATCTTCTGATTTCATCGGCTTTGAGGCGGGTGCGGTGCTGGGTGCAGCTGTTTGAACGCTGTCGGGTGCGACCGCTCTCATTGTATGAGATTTTGAATTGGCTCCAGCTAGACTGAAGGCGATGACGCCCAATATGCAAAAAAATCTTATTTCTTGTTGGCTTGTTCGGCTTTTAATTTTCATCCATGACCTCATTTGAATTTGAGTTTGGCCGAAATCAAAGAAGAGGATCTGCGTAGGATGGCCCTTACTAAAAGTGTAACACTCAATAAGTAAAAAAAAAGTCCAAAAGAATGTTTTTTACCAGACGAAATGCTCTAGACCCCCAGGTCCGCTGAGTCGCTTACTATCTGGCTAATAGGTCATATAAGGAAATTTTTAAAGCACTGTCAAAAGCATCAAAAACTGTAATTAAAGCTGACAGAAATCCTGTCATTTTTTACGCGATTTGCTGGCACTTCGTGTCTCAACCAACTCTCAAACAAAATCAGATCCCTAGATTGAGAAAAAATTTCGATATGAGTCTTATTGTGCGCTTTGCACTTCACTTTTTTTTGCGGAGCAAGCATCATTTTAGAAAGTCTGGGATCCTCAAATTTTAGGGGACTTGAAGTCTTAGGGACCTCGACATAATAGGTTCCGCTAATAACTGATCCTGGATGAATATGAAAGCTGTGGTGGGCTCCTTGCGGCATGACGTTTACCCAGCATGAATTCATTTTAAGCTTATAGGGTTGAATGTCCCATTCTAAAACACGCGCAAAGGCTGCCACTTTAGGTTTTATATGTTTTTCAAGTTCTGCAAAATTTGGCGAGCTAAGATGAAGCTTATCGAGTGAGCCGTAGGACGTATAACCAGCAAAATAATTTTGTTTTGACCAATCTGCGCCCGCTCGATCCATTTCCTGAAGCTGGGAAATTTCTCGAATGAGGTCGCGATTGAGGCTCGGTGGTGCGACTTTCTTTGAATGATCAATTTGGGTTGGGAAAAAGCTTAAAATAGACATGAGATCTTTTAACTAAAAGTAAAAAAAAAGGCACTCTTAATTTTCAGATTAAAGAGTGCCGGCGATGATTTAGCTTTAAAAAATTTTTAGTGTTGAGCCAAAACGCGAAAGCTGTCAGTGGCATCGGCTTTGAACCAGCAAGTGGGACGAAGACCCGCCTTGAATTTTGGCGCCGTGCAAGTGCCAACGTGATAGTCTTCGCCAGTTTGAAATGTTGAAACATCGGCCGTGCAATTAGCACCTTGATAGTAAGTATCTAGGCGGCATTGAGCAGCGGGATGTTCATCATCGGTTTCGGTAACAACATTTTTGTCGGGAGTGTCGACCGAAGGAACCTGAGCATCTTGTCCCAGCTCACCTAAAATGTGGCCAAGCAAAACCCCAGCAGTGGCTGTTCTCATACACATGGCTTGCTCTGTTTGATCTTGAAATTGAGTTGTGCAAGCTTTTTGGATTGTTGGCTCAACACTCATTTCATTCACAATCTCGACATTTTTTTCATCGGCAAACATATTGCGCATACATTTCAAAACAGCAAAATAGTCAGCAGCCCCTTCATTCGAAGCCCAGAACGAAGCTTCTCCACCTACTTTTGGAGCTCCACCAAGATGATGACCGGTTTCGTGACATACCACTAGAGCCATACCGTCAACAGTCATCGATGGATAGCGGGCCAATCCGCCGTACATATTCACCACCCAAGTTGAGCCCTGTTGATCGGCGTTGGCGTTAACGGTGCCGTCATCCCAGAGGCGATTGAGTTCGAGCTTTCCGCCTTTGGCTGCGATAATAGGGGCATATACCTTTTCGTATTTGTCAAAGAGGCTAGTCCATTGAGCCTCAGACAATCCGCTGTTTGAAAATAGGGTCGCCGGAAGAAATAAATTGTTTTTCGGAGCAAAACCTTTGCATAAGACTTTTGTGTTTTGAGTTGCGCCGACCATCCCGAGACATGCGACTAAAAATGCAGATAGAAGAATCCGTTTCACTAAAAACCCCCTCAGTGGTGTTTTGTCATCCTTGACGAAAGACTTGATTTATTCTTGTCTTGCTAAAAGCCTAGTCAAAGCTCGACAAAAGTTTAAAGAAAAAGTTCCAAAACGGCACTAAACTAGACCATTTGCGGAGTTATCAGGGGTGTACTCTTATGCGTGGTATGCGACTTGCTAATTATATGCTGTATCATCTCGGAGTTTTTATGCTAGGAGAAGGCTTATGAAGAAGTTTCTCGTGGTTTTTTTATTTCTTTTTGGCTGTGCTCACCTTGGCTCTAAGTCGAGTGAATCTCGCAATTCAAATTGGGCTATGTCTCAGCCTTATGTGATTTATATTTCAATTGATGGTTACCGCTACGACTATACAGATTTATTTCAGCCTTCAACGCTTTCAAAAATTCGCGACGACGGAATTTCGAGTGAATCTCTCATCCCGATTTATCCGAGCAAAACATTTGCCTCTCACTATTCAATGATTACCGGTTTGACCGCTGAACATTCAGGGGTGGTAGCAAATGAATTTTATGATCCAAAACTGCATTTGAGTTTTTCTTCAGGTAGTAAAAAAGATAAAGCCGAATCGCGCTGGTATTTGGGACATACTTTGTGGGAGCTTACCAAAGCAAAAAATATGTTGAGTGCAAGTTATTATTGGGTGGGGAGTGAAACCCTCATTCACAATGTACAGCCGGATTACTGGTTTCCCTATGATGAATCGGTTCCGAATATGAAGAGAGTCGCTCAGGTATTAGATTGGCTCAAGCTCCCAGAAGAAAAGCGTCCCCATCTCATCAATCTTTATTTTTCAAATGTCGATCTTGCGGGACATATTTTTGGGGCCACCTCAGATGAAGTTAAAAAAGAAGTGATGGAGGTTGATTCAGCTCTCTCGGAACTCTTGAAGGGCGTTCGCCAATTTCGGTCACATGGATTGCCTGTAAATATTGTTATCGTCTCAGATCATGGTATGGATGATGTGAATTCTGCACCTGAATTTGTCGATGATGAAGCGGATCTGTCGGGCTTTATCATTTCAGGCCACGGACCTGAAATGAAATTGTATTTGCGAGAGGCTCAATCTGAGTCTTTGATTTTAAAGACTCAAAAAGCTCTGCAAGCGAAAGCAAAACATTATAAAGTTTACCTGCGAAATGAAGTGCCAGAAAATTTGCATTATCGAGCTTCGGAGCGCATTGGGGATTTGGTGCTTGTTGTAGATGAACCTTATCTTGTCGAAACTCACGCTTTGTTTCGCGCCAGTAAAAATCGCGGGAACCATGGCTGGGATGCACGCAAATATGAAAAGATGCGCGGTATTTTTTATGCGGAGGGGCCTGCTTATAAAGCCGGTGTCCGTATCCCGGCTTTTGAAAATTTCAATGTCTATTCGGTGATTACTCATCTGCTTTCGCTTGAAGATTTAGGGCTTGTGGATTCAAGGTACCTGCTTAGTTTTGGAGGTACTGCGTATTGAACGCTGAGCGCCTCCAAAACTAAGCAGGTACCTTTCGGCGACATCTGTATAACAATTTTGCGTTGCCTCGATTTTATTTGTTTTGGCGAAGCTTACTGGAGCTCGTCAGCCGCCAGATTTCATAAAGAATTCGACACCTTAGTCGCGGCGCCTGACTTTTTTTCGTGGCTTGTTTCGTGCAATCTCGATTGTCATGATGAAAAATCTTGTGCGAAAATATATTGGTGTTCTTTTATGTTTTCAAATTGGGCTCGCGCCAAATTTGGTTCATGCGCTTGATGTTGCGGTCAATCCTCCGCTAGCTCCTGCTGCGCCTGAGATAGAGGCTCCAGCACCTCCTCGTCTGATTGGGAATCATTTAAATGTTCCTATTACGCCTACAGAAACCGCTGTTGGTACTGTCGATAATGTGGAGATAGAACTAGGCACTCAAGCTCAGGTCGAACAGAATAGACCGAGCCTACTTGCTAAAAGAACGATGGCTGATCGTGTGGTAAGTTTCACTTCGCAATATTTTTATTTTCAAATGGTCATGGGTCTCTCTGCCTTAGTGGGCCTGGCGATGAACTATGAAAATGATCCGGTGGCACTTCAAAATCATATTAAGCAATACACCAGCTGGGATCGCGCTGCCGAGAGTGTGGTTTCGTTTGGCGCGTTCGTCGGTGCAGACAATTTATTTCAAAAATTTTTAAGAGACTATTTGAAAATGAACGGGCCCAAGAGTGCCTTAGCTGTGCAACAAATGGGTATGGCGGTTGGACTTGTGATGTCGACAGTTGTCGGCGAACTTTGGAATGATAAGAATATTCGCCTTTGTGCGGCTTCACGTGGAACCGACTTAGACAAATGTGATGCGGCTTTTGATACCTGGGTAAAAACGGATCGGATCGTTCAGTATATTCCGATGATGATTCAGAATATGGCGTCAGCACTGATCTCGGCTGAACTTACAAAAGTACTGCAGAAGAGCGCTAGAGGCGTAGGTAAAGTTAAAAATGTCATCAGCGATTCAATTACCGGAAAAACTGAAGCAGACCGAATGGCTGCTAGATTGATAAAGGCAGCTCAGCCAGGATTTGGCGAGCGCGTAACTATAAGACTTAGAGGTTTGCCGATCGGAAGTCGTGCAGCCACTGCGGCCTGGGAGCGCGGCTTCTTAGTTTTCGGTCGTGGTTTCGCTGGCGGACTCTTTGGATTGGGACTATTTATGGCCGTCGATGCAACGGTTTCATCTCCGGCAATGAAAGCATATACAAAAAACTATTTGGCAGAGCAGAGATCTTGGCTCAGAAGAGCCAAAGAAAGTGTGAGTACGTCGAGTGTATGGCCACTCACGTCGCTGAGTTACGGAATATATGCTGGGCTTTCAAGTATTGCTCCCAATTACTTTCCGCAATTCACCGATGAAAAGATTAAAGAGAATTGGATGAAAGAATTCGATCTCGATACCTTTCTAAAATTCTTTCGCCTATGGGTGAAATACAATGTAGCCGCGCGCAAGGAAAGTGGAGATATCTCACTTATTAATATGATAGAGCCTCAGCAGATCTCAAAGACCCTACGCGATTCAAAAGTGGTCGACTTTCCACAAGATAATTTCGAAATTATTCGCGACTCTCATGAAGCTTTACTTTCCTCTCTTGAATATTCTAAAAAAGATTTCTGGCAAACTTACGATGTAAGTCATTGCAGCCCAAGGCTTTCGAACGCAGCTCAGCTTAGCTTTAAAGAAGCAATTCAGTTTTATATCGGACTAAATAAAGAAGAGAAGAAATGCTTGGTGGATATCAATGTCTATGACAATTTGGTTTCATTTATTGATCGCAATACGAAACATCGCAACTTCTTGTTGTCACCCTTAACCAATGCCACCAGTGCTTGGATGCAGGGTCTTTCTAAATTTCAAGATATGACGAAAATAACCTATTATACTTACCGCGCCCTTATAAAGAGCCAATTTGCAGTGAGCCACAATGAAACAACTTATCCGGGTCCAAGGGGTCCGGTCAATGTCACTCCATTGACTTATGATGGCGTGAAGTCATTGGTATTGTCTAATGAAGCAAAATCAAAGCATGAAGTTCAGTGTCAAGAAGGCGACTATGTTTGCAAAGATTCAAGTGAATCAAAAGACGAAAACTTTTTGCCGTCTTTTTTTGGTTGGAATGATGGCGTCGCTGAAGTTAAGATTTCAAATAATACCGACTATCTCATCGCGCAAATGGCTTGCGGACCTAGTGTCAAAGATACCACAGCTTTTTACAAAGAGCTGTCTTCTCAAACCTATGAAAACTTTTTTGGAAAATGGACTCGCAAATTGGGCGCGGGTCTTGAGCTAATTTATCGAGCCATTCCAGTGCTTGGCTATGATGAGTTTAGAGTTTTTGATGAAAAAATGAAAGACCCGAATTCGGCGATGATTTATACCCCGGCAGGACTTTATCCGCGCTTTGTTCCTCCAAGAATTGTAGTCGGTAATGGCGAAATTTGTATGCACCCTAAAACTGGGGATCAAAGTGTCGCCACCGGAACTTGGAGTGATGGCAAACAAGAATACAAAGGCCTCTTGCCATTTGTTATTTCGCACTTACAACCCGAAATCATGAACGACCCGAAAGATCCAACCGGAACTAATTTTGTGAATTGGTACGACGATAATATTCAAGGCCCACTAGATGCTGGCTATGAGGCGTTTCAAGGAGTTTTTGGCAGAATTCTCAAGCAAGAGCTTAGGGTGAGTTTGTTGAGAGACAAATACACGGATGGCTGCAGAAGCGGAAAAAATTGTCTTCAGTCTTGGAAAGTACACAAGGTTTCACTTGGAGTTTATCAAAGCATGGAAGTCGAAATCCGAGTGCTTTTGGGAATGCTCAATGAGATCTATATGTATCCAGATGAGATGATGAAGAAAGCCCGCGAAGGCGATGAGCAAAATGCTTTATCAACAACATCAGCACTAAAAGCCAATCTCAAGGGATCAATGAAGCCTGAGAGCCTTGAAATGTTAGATACACGTCGAACTATATTTAAATATGAAGTGAGTAGCACGACAATTCCGGATCCAAAGGCGAATCCTATGGCGCCGCCAGAATTACCTAAGTTATTTCCGAAAATCCAGAACCCAATGCCGGCTAATTTAGAGCAATTAAAGGGTTTTGAAATTGAGTTTTCTCGCAGCTTTCGAGCTAAGGTATCGGATATGAGTCCTGACAAAAATGGGCTTACTAGTTTCAATGTTGAGCAGTCTGAGAAGGCCTTGGCCGATCTGCAAATGTTTTTTACACTTTCAAGGCTCAATGAAATTAATGATTTACAAGCCAAATTAGCTGGCTTGATTTTTAGGGCGCTGGAAAGCCTTTTGCAAGAACGTAATTCATACAACAATTTTCTCAAGGCTGAGAAGATTGAGGAACGGCTATTAGATCAGCCCGAATCGATGCGTAAGTCAGGTCGAGACAAGCTGGCTAAGGCTTTTAAACCGGACAACAAGGAGGAAGCAAGTCAGCCCAAGTAGATCTAAGAAGAAAGTAAGTTTAAAAAGAGTTTTAAGTGAGAAATGAAATAAAAAATTAACTAAAATCAAAAATTTGATTTTAATATTTAAAGGAGAAAAGATGAAAAAATTAGCATTAGTACAATTAGGTTTAGCTCTTGCTTTAGCAAGTTCAAGTGCTTTCGCTTTGCCAAAACCTGGTGAAGTAAAAGGACGTGATAATAGAGGCGAAAACGTTTTAGAAGGCGATCAGGTTGTTGACCCAAAACTTAGACTTGAAGGTGCACAATTATCTCATGAAACTGCTGGTACTCGTACTGAACTTGCCGACGAGCAGGCCGCTGAGCGTGCTCTAAAATCTAAAATTGCAGTAAAGGCAACAGCTGTTGAAATCGCACAAGCCCGTAAAGTTTCTGATAAACTTTTGCCTTTGGCTAAAGACGGAAAATTAGGCGATCATAGTGCAGATGTTTTCAAAATTTTGCGCGAACCAGATATGTCAGATTCGGCAATGGTTGGCAAAATGGACCGCATTGCTTCGAGAATTCAAAAGTCTAGAACAGAATTATTAGCGAAATGTGAAGAGTAAAATCTTCTTGTTAGTTTAATTTTGAAAAACCGCGGCCAAAAGCTGCGGTTTTTTTTTGCCTATTGAGCGGGTGCTGCTGGTGCCGGAGCTGCGGGGGCAGCGGGAGCCGCGGCAGGCGGAGCGGGCGCCGGAGGAACTACTTTTCGCGGAGCTGCAGCTGGCGCTGCAGCAGCCGGAGCCGACGCAGCAGCCGGAGCGGCCTTGGGCGCTGGTAAAGTCGGAAGGCCTGAAGCAGGTTTGGAATCATCAAAGTCACCCTTACCTGCTTTTGCGGCGTCAACGGCGTCGTGAGCGTCGTCGACTTCACTATCATCACCGTCGGGCGGATTGTTAACAATGGATTCAAGTGCAATTGCGGTAAAGCCAACACTGTATCTCTTTAGCTTGCCACCTAACCATAATCGATAAGCATTTCGTCTCGTCACTCGTTCAGCTTTTAAGGCTTGCTGTTGGGCTTTAAGAGTATCGATTGCAATTTGCGTTTCGGCTCTCTGTTTACTCAAAGCTTGAAATTTTTCTTTTTCAGTAAATTTATTTAGTTTACCAAGGGCCGCTTTCTCTTCAGCTAATTTGGTCTTTAGTGGCTTTAATTCAGCACCAATCTTTTCGACATTGGCCTTATTTTCACGAAGCTCGGCAACAAATTTATCGTAGGGTTTCTTAAAGTCAGAGAACTTTCGCTTGAGGCTTCCGACGACTTGGCCAGCAGATTTGGCAGTATTATAGAGCCTTCCGCTTCCTTGAGCTACTTGTGCCGCTTGAACAGCTTTACCAGTGGTCGCTGCTGCTGTCGCGGTGGCATCAGAGGCGGCAGAAGTAACGGCGGTTCTTACAGGCAACAGGGCCTTAAGGGCTGCACCAGCCTCGTTAACTTGCTTATTTGCCGCTGCGATTTGTTGGCTGATCGCCACTCGAGTGGCTTCGTCACCACTGGCATCTAAACTCTTAAGTAAATTTTTCTTTTGTAATTGAGCTGCAATTAAAGTTTCTCGAGCCGCATTGAGTTCAGCTTCAGTAGCAGCAGTAGTTGCAACCGCGTCAGCCGCTTTAGTTGCGTTTGCGGCGTCCGAAGCTCCGGTGGCAGCGGCAGCCGTAGCTTTCGCGCCAGCGCTTGCCGCATCACTAGCAGCTTCGGTTGTTGCTTTGACTCTTAGTGATTGAATCAATGCTTTGCTATCTTGAATGCTCTTATCTGCCGCAGCCATATTGGCCGCTTTAGTGGCTGCGGTCTCAGGCTTCTTTGCCCAATAGCGCTTTCTCTCTTGGGCAGCTCGCAGTGCTTTTTGTGCACTCACAAGTTCAGGACTGGCTTTTGAAGCAGCGGCGGCGGTTTCAACTTGAGTGGCGGCTTTTGTGCCAGCCTTTGCGGCGACCGCAGCCGCTTCATCTGCCGCGCGTGTGGTAGCGGCAGCAATTTGCTGATCTTTAATTGCAATTTGTGCTGCGATTTCAGCCTGCAATTCAGGATTTGCTTTTGTTGGTAGGGAACTTAAGTATTTCTTTGCCGCTTCTAAGCTTTCGACAGAATCAGTAGACTTCACAGATGCAGCCAACGTTCGTTGTAAATCTTTGGTCCTGGCAATTTCGCTTTCGATTTGAGCAAGGGCTTTGCCCGCAGTTTCTGCTTCAGCAGAATTTAAACTTCCGCTTTTTATCGAAGTTGTTAGTTTGGATTTTTCAGCTTCAAGTTTGTAGAGAGCTTTTTTGGCCGCTAATAAATTTGGATTTGAAGTGATGAGGTTACCGGCTGGGCTGTCTAGGCGAGCGCCACGAAGGCCTCCAGCCGCAACGGCTTCAGCGTCAGCAGCAGTTTCAGCTTCAGCTCCGGCTTTAGTTGAGCCCATAACAGCTTTGGCGATTTTCCCGAGCTTTGCGGCAGTACCTGTCAGAGCTGGGCTTATAGCCTTTGCTGCCGAACTTGCCGCGATGGCCACCTTACCCGCTTGAAGAATTTTTAGGACCGCAAGCCAGCCGCCAGAAAGCATACCAACTTGGCTCGTGAAGGTGCCTAAGTTTGCGCAAATATATTTGCCTCTTTGGCTTTCATGTAGGCAATTCCAGTAGTCTTGATTGTGTCCAGTAAAAGTTTGCATGATGGCCTCAGCGACTCGCATGCCAGCTTTGCCAGGATTTTTTTGAAGTTCTTGAGCGAGGGTCCCAAATCCTGAATAAATTGAATCATTATCAATTTCTTTTCCCCAGCCCCAATCCCATGCCGCTTTGAAACCCTTTGCTGAAAGTTTTAATAAATCAAAAGGTACAGTGACAAGACTTTTCAAACTTGACCAAATCCCTTTGATGGCTCCCATGGCAAAGTCTTTTCCGCAACTGAGTCCCCAGATTCTATCGTCGAGTCTTTGCGAGCCGGTGTGTAAATCAGTACATTGCTTTTCACTGAGTTCTCCGTCTCGTTGACGAAAGACATCGCAACAAGCTTTATCAACTGCTTTGGCCGCAACGTCTGCAACGTCGGTAGTTTTTTTGTCATCTTTGCAAGTGGTGCAGGCTTCAAGCCCGTGTTCGGCTTTGCGAAAGGCTTCGTGAGGAGCCGCGTCTGAGGCTGGCGAATTTGCCTTGGCGTTCTGCTTGAGGGCATATTTGACATTGTCGTCGACCCAATTGCATTCCTTGGGATCCGGCGGTGGAGCTTTCTCGCATGAAGCAATGACCCCACGAGAAATCCAGTATTGAAGTTGTTCTTTGGCTCCGGCAGCTCTTAAATTTGTGAGACAACTGAGGTTGGCTTCGTCTTTGGGCTTTTTGGCATTTGCAGTTGCAATATCATTATTTAAATTTGAAAACATCCAGAGACGACTGCCTGGTTTGTCTTGATCTGATTTAAGATCAGAGCCTCGTATGATATAGTCTTTAGAAAGTTTTGCCGCATCGACGCTTTTACAAGGCCCACTCATAACTTTGGCAAGATCAGGATTTGATTTTAAAATTGCAGCGCGTTCTTTGTCGGCATCGGATTCTGCTTTGACTGGATGGCTAACTGCAAGACCTACAAGAATGAGAATAGGAACTAATAGGGATTTCATTTTTCACCTTCAGTCACAGATGAAATGAAGCGATTCATCATTTGTTCTGGTTGTTTGGTTTCGCCAAACTTCGAATCTTTTGGATAATTTATTGTGAGACTTTGATATTTGGTTTTATGCCAAATATGAACTTCGTTGAATTCAACCGGAACCGAATTGGTATCGTGAAAACTTCCGTGAATTTTAATTGAAAATTGATCATGACCTTTAGTGAATTTATTATCGTCAATGTGCCAATCCGTAATGCCAACAAGGTTCAGGGCTTTGCTTCTGCCTTCGGTCAAAGAAGCTACAACATCTTTGGCTTGCTTTTCTTCAACTTGAGCCTTTGGTGGAATGAAAGTTCGTGACATGGCCGTCACATAAATATCTTTATTGGACTTGAGATTCCACATTCCATCGGGAATGCCACCGTCATCCTGATTTTTCACCCACTCTGATCCGAGATCAAAAGCTTTGGTTTCAGATTTCGCAGCCGCTGCAAAGGAGTTATTGCAAGCGACGACGAGGCCCATACAAATAAAAATACGAATTGAGTTTATCATAAACTTTGAATCGTCTTTTCTTAAGATAAACTTGAGTCAGCCGTTGGTATAGAGCCATGACAAACGGTATCTGTATCTGATACTGATATTGAAACCGAAACTGACAAACGGATAGCAGTCGCGGCTGCCAGCAAACTGATTTGAATCCCGTTCCAAATCTAAGCAGTGCCTTTACAAAAATTGTCACCGTGATCTTGTAATAAATATATAGCCGAAAATCTGGTCGAGTTCGGGTTCACTCGAAATAAAAATGTCTAGGCATAAGCCTTGCTCTAAGCTCTTAGAATTCAAGAATTGTATCTCGTTGGAGGCTTCACTGTGCAAAAAAAGTTGATCAAGCTTGCGCTCATCTCAAGTATTTTAATTCCTCAGATGCAGGCCTGGGGTGGTTCAGATGATCAAAACGCAGCGGCCGGAAGTCTCTATCTAAGAATTCAGTCAAGAGGTCACCACAATCAATCGCGCGAATCCTTTCTCGATTTTATGGGAGATACTCTGCTCAACCAGGCTTATTTAAATGCACAGAAAATGCGACTTAAAACGGTGGGCGATATTTCATTAGAGGGCTTCTTAGACGCAAGCCCCATGATGCAAAAATTGGTTCCAGGCTTAAGAGCACAATTTCTGGCAGATCTAAAATCTACTACAAGTGGCAATTTGCTTGAAGAGTTTTTGATTACGAAAAAATCGAATCCACGTCTGTATCATCAACTGATGCGTGTGATGCGAGCCCAAGGTTTTAGTCGCAAACAAATGGCAAGAGCAAAATTTTTTAGAAAAATGGGTGAGGTCAATGCCGACGCCTATACAGCGTCGGTTGATGGCGTTGGTTTTGAGTTGCTCACAGGACTTGATGATATTGCAACTCCTTCAGAGCTTCGCGGAGTGATGGGCCATGAGCTTGGTCATATCAGGAGCGGGCACGTTTTCATTGGGGTTTTGGATTCGGTTTTGCAAATTCAAGTGGTCAAGCAATTGTCTGCCTCGGATTCAGGCGCGATGTCGATGGCTGAGCTCAGAGCTTGGGAGAAAATTCGAGACGATATGGCCGCAAAGGCAATCGCTCGTTTGGGCGCTCGATTTAAAATCAATGCGGACGAGATGAGTGACGCTTTTATGATGATGATGAAAAATACCGATGAGACGATTTCAAAATCATTTAGTGGAGAGCAAAGGGCGACGGTTTTACAGCAATATCTAGATCTTAAAATTTCAACTTATGAAAAGATGGAAATAAATGCCTCAGATATTGCGCTTCTGAAAGCCTATCGCGACGATATGGGAGTGAAGCAAATAAGAAAAGCCAATCTAGATCAAGCAACTCAACTCTTTGAAAAAGTTGTGACTCCCGCCGACTCTCGTAATATGGAGTCTAGCGCCGATGCATTTGGTAATATCGTTGTTCGTCCAAGCCGAGCCGCAATGATGGATGCTGTCTTTGCAGGTGGCGAAATCAAAACCAGATTAACATCATCTCAAGTTCAAGATCTTGTGCAGTTTATGCGAGATCAAGTTAATTTAGATCGTAAGCTAAGTACTAGGGCCGAGTATTACAATAAAATTGGCGGAGTTGCTTCAAGCGATCACCCCTTTAGTGCTCTTCGTGTTTTGAAGCAAGCGGCCTTTGATCAGCATATTGATCGAATTGCCTTAGCAAATCCATTTTTGAATCATATCGTTTTAAGAGACGCAGTCTTAACTGAAATTGAGAAGCGAAAGCAAAATATAGTAGAATTGCAGTTTGCGATGACACTCTCTAAACAAGAGCGCGAGGGCAATCCGCAAGTGAAGGCCATCATTCAAGGACTTTCAATTAGCTCGCTCAATGCTCTTTTAAAGAAAAATTCAACCGAGCTATCTGGCTATCAAGAAAGACTTCCGCAAATTGAAATGCAGATTTCAGATTTGCTGATGGATTCTAGATTTAGCAAGGGAAATCCCAGAGTATTGAATCTTTTAGATATGCGACTAGCAGAATTGATGATGGCCCAAATAGAATTAGTAAGTTTTGAAGAAAGTTTGAAGGGCGGTTTTGCGAGTACTTTATCTGCGCAAGAACGAGCTGAGGTGCTTGCAAGGCTTCAGGGCTTAGTTGAGCTTAGCAAGCAAGATACGCTGCTCTTGAAGGCGGTAGCCGCGCTTGAAAATGAAGTGGCACTATTGTCTCAGCAAGAGCCAGGTTCCGAACGCTTTAGCAAAAGAAAAGAGATTCTCTTTCAAGTCAAAGCAGCGCTCGCTCCAGACGCCAGTCTCAATCACAGCTATTTAGCACGTGTTGAGATGAGGTCATTGACCAAATCGCCAGATCGCATTTCGCTTAATAAATTTGACAGTGGGCCTAAAAACTCAAATACCGAGTGGGACCCTTCAGCTCCAGCATTTAAGGACGAAACCCAAAATGCAAAGGCTCGAGCTTGTCGAGCTCTATTTAAGTGAAGGTGATTGCCTCAATTCAGATTATTTTTCTGATTGGAATCTAAAATCTTGATAAAATCTCTCCCAAATTGAGCCATCGATTCGGTGGCTTCGGTCTGGCCTGAATAGTTCATGAGCGCACTTGTATTCAGTGTCGGATCGCGATCATCATGGCTTGAAGCAAAGCTTCGAGGTGTAAGATTCGATGTATTGGCCGCAATGACTCCGGTTGCCGCAATACCCTGATCAATCTTAACAAGAGCTTTGAAAGAATTGAGGAGTTTTGCTGATCCTGTTTTTGAAAGGAGAGTCGGATATTCGTCGCCAGTTTTAATAATATATTTTTTCACATCGCTAGCGCCCAATTCCTTATTATGACCCCAAACTAAGGCCGCCACGCCAGTAACAAAGGCCGTCGCTTGCGAGGTGCCGGTCATAAGATTGTAACCGCCACCAGGAACGGTTGAATAAATATTCTCACCAGGTGCTGCCAAATCAACTGAACGTACGCCGTAGTTACTTGAAGGAAGTACAGTGGTTTCAGTTTTATTAACGGCAGTGACTGAAATGATATTAGTGAGGCCATAATCTGCCGGATAGTAGTGTTTGCCTTTTTCATCTGAATTGGAGTGTTCATTGCCAGCAGCTGCGACAAAAAGAATTCCGTGCTCACCTGCGAGTTGTACAGCATCATGTTCTTCTTGAGAAAACTCTGTGCCGCCTCCCGAATAATTGATGATCATATTAACAGTAGGTGCGCCCTTGGCTTTAGCTTGCCGATCGAGTTGATCCTTCATCTTGACTGCATAGCGAATCGATTCGACAGTGTTTTTTAGGTTGTTTGTATTTGGAACTCTCGGATCGTAGTATTTTAAAATCATCAAACTTACATTAGGACATACGCCACGTGACTCACCGGTTTTAGTTCCCCTTGCCCCAATAATGCCGGCGATATGAGTTCCGTGACTGTGGTTGTCTGAAAGGTCTGAGCCATTATTTTGTACGAAGCTATAACCGTGAACATCGTCAACATAGCCGTTGGCATCGTCATCAATATTATTATTTTCTTTATTCATGCCAAATTTGTCTTTGCCGGTTTCGCCTTGATTGGTCCATAGGTTGTCGCGAATTCCCTTGTGAGTGATATCCGCCCCCGTATCAATAACGGCGACAATAATATCTTTACTGCCTTGAGAAACTTCCCAGGCCTTGTGTGAATTGGTTTTCAAAATTCCCCAATTGGCTGCCAAAATTGCAGGATCATAATTGAGCACACTTTCTTTTACTTCGTTTTGCTTTGCAGTTTTAACTTCCGGAAAAGATACCGCACGATTCGTAGTTGCACTCATTTCGACCGGCGAAGTTTTTGAAATTAGCTTTTCATCATTTGAAAAGATTTTCGTAAAAAAAGATGTTTCTTCGTTGGGAGCACGCAACTTTGAGTGAACAAGATGGTCTGCTAAGAAATTAAAGGCGCCCCAAACGCTAAAGGTGATAAAAATGGATAGACAAGCTTTGAGTGTGAGTTGAATGCGTGTCATTTTGAGGCCCCCTTGTAATGTCGCTCTTTAGCTTTATTTAGAGCAAAGAAAGTGCCGTAGAAATCAGGGCTAAACCCTTAGAAGGACAGAGTCTTATTTCAAGACTCTGACTGAAGTATCGACATATGTAGATTCAACTTTGGCCAGTTTCATTATGAGACAAATGGACGGATTAAAATGGTATTATTCAAATCTTGAACTCAAATCAGTTTTAACGGCAGCGGAGGTCGTCAGCAGTTTGGTTGTTTCAGTCTCGGTTTTCAGTGTGTCGGACTGATTCTGGATCGGCTGCAGTTGACTGAATGCGGGATTCCCGACTCTGCAGTCTTTTAAATTTAACCAATTAAAAAAGAAAGCTACCAGCCAGAATCCTATTGACCCTAAATTGTAATGCTTAGGACAATATGCCTATATGAAAACTGAATCCGAAATCAAAGTCGCAAAATGGTCAGAGGCCGAAGGATCAAGTCGACACAGAATCGGCACCGATGCAGAAGGAAAAAAATGTGCCGAGGAGTTTTATGAGAGTGATGGTTCAAGGATTTTTACCAGCTATCAAGAAAATACAAAATTAAAACGCACAGAGAAATTTGCGCCCGATGGCTTGCTTATTTATGTCAGAGAATATGATTTAAATGGCACCGAAGCTTTTTATTTTGAATATAATATCTCAGGTGTACTGATTCATAAGGCTGAATACGATAATCGCGGTATTGCATTGAAACGCTGGCAGTGGTCTGATTCTGGCCTCCTGCTTGATAGTTGTGAATATCTAAACAATTATCGGCATGGTTTGCATTTGAAGTTTTCTCCCACAACTGGCGCATTGATTTCGCGTATCGAATACCTTAATGACTATCGTGATGGTAAGAGCGAAGTCTTTTACGAAGATCCTGGATGTGAGGGAATTAAAGCTATCGAATTTTATTCGGGTGGCCAATTGCAGGGAGACTTCAAATATTATTTTAAGAATGGAAATTTAAGCGAGCAAGGTCGAGTTGAGCACGGAAAATTTGACGGGCCCAGAATTTTTTATTTTGAAAACGCAAAAGTATCAAAAATTCAAAGATTTCAAAATGGAAACTTGCAAGGCCTTTGGGAAGAGTTTTTTGAAAACGGACAAATTCAGAATCGTAGATCCTTTGATAAGGGCAAATTACATGGGACTGAAGAGTCTTTCAATGATCAAGGCAAGCTCACACGGCGGGCCTGTTATATTGAGGGGAGCTCGACTGAAGACTTTAGCCTATTTGAAAAAGAGCCAAAAAAAGAAGAAGTGATTGAGACTTTTTTTGACTCAGGTCAATTGGCTCAGCGAATTTCATATCAATTGGGCCGCCGAAACGGCGCCTATGAATTATTTTATTCGAACGGCAAATTGCGAGAAAGCGGATATTACAAAAATGAACTGTCGACGGGCATTCGCTCCTACTTCAATGTTGAAGGTATGTTGCTTGAAACAATTTCTTATTTGGATGGCGTAAAAGACGGCCCAGAAAAATCTTATTTCAAATCAGGTCAAATAAAAATTGAGAGTGAATATAAATTAAATAAATTAATTTCAAGGAAGCTCTATTTTGAAAATGCCCAACTGAGTGAAGTTTCCGAATGGACTTCAGATGGCACAGGATTTGGTCGATCCTATTCAGACCGTGGGAAATTGCTACAAGAGTGGGAGTTTAGCTCGTCGCTATGGCACAATTTTCAGACCTTACATGGCTCTCACAAAGCCTATTCTGAAAACGGAGATTTAATCGAGGAAAATCATTATGAAAAGGGTTTCAGACAAGGAGTCTGCCGATTTTATCATTCAGATGGCAAATTGTATTCTGTCGGAGAATATGAAAAGGGAGTTGTGAAGCGGGCGACATTTTACAATCAATTTGAACAGGCATTTCGAATCATCTCCTATTGTGAGGACGGGTCTGTGGCTTCTGATGAGAAGTTAGCAATTGAAAACAATTTGCGAAACTTAGAAAAGGGCGCCTTGATTGATTCTTATGAATTGATTCGCGCTTTAGGGCGCGGCGGTATGGGTGAGGTGTATCTTGCATATGATCGAATACTGGATCGCAAAATCGCACTTAAATTCATTAGCGGAGATATTGATAAAAAAACTCTCGAGCGTTTTATTTCAGAAGCAAAAGCACTTGCCAAATTAAATCATAAAAATATTGTGAGCATTTACGCCATCGGCAGCTTTGAGGAAAAACCTTATTTCGCAATGGAGTTTGTGAGTGGTTGGACGCTTGCAAGCGTCATTGCTCGAGGAATATTTGGAATTTTTGAACACATAAAGTTTTTTCAGCAGCTCGTAGATGGCATGTCACAAGCTCATAAAGTCGGAATCATTCATCGAGATTTAAAGCCCGCCAATATCTTAATTGCAAAAGATATGCAGGTTAAAATAATAGACTTCGGCATTTCAAAAATCTATTCGTCGACTGAGCAAGACCGCACGAGTCCCGGAGCCATGATTGGTACTATTAGTTATATGTCACCAGAAGTCGTTCTAGGTCAGCCGGCTACTCCACAAAGCGATATTTATGGCTTGGGTGTCATTCTTTTTGAAATGCTCACCGGCACCAGACCATTTCAGGGTAAAAATGCGGCAGAGACTCTTGAGCTTACGGTTGGTGCGACACTTGAGTTTCCGCAAGGAATTTCGGATGTCCTGCCTGAAAAACTAAAGAAATTGATAGCAAAGATGACCGCCAAAAATCCCATCGAGCGTTATGAAACTTTGTTTCAGGTTTCAGAAGATTTAGCTAAAATATCATTTGAGTATTTGCCAATTGAGTTAAAGCAAGCGTTTCGCCCTGAGCTTAATATTGCAAACGCCGATGAAATTCGAAAAAAACTTTTAGAAGAATTTTATTCGCCAAGTGAAATTTTACTGATCTTGAATCTTGCTAGCCGTATTCAACAGAAAATTATTTCGGAATTTGATAAAACCCAGCTTTTGGGAAGCTCCGAAGAGCTGGTGATTTCGTTTGAAGTTTTGAATCAGGCAATTGAGCGCTACGAAACTGCTATTTTAGAAGTTCATTCGGAGGACAGTTCTGGATAAGTCCAAAACTAATGGGCCTTACTGGCTTACTAGCGGAAAGCCCTCAAGACACCATGATGGGAACTCGACGTTTGAAGCAGGAGTTTCAAGTCTGGTATAATAAATAAAATTTCGCATAACGGTCTTAATATAAGTTTTGGTTTCTTCGTATGGAATATCTTCGATAAATGCCAAAATATCGCCGTGGTAACGTGATCTAATCCAGCCTTCAACTGCATTCGGACTTGAGTTATAACCAGCGACGGTCTTGATAAAATTATTTTGATTTTTTTTGAATAGTCGCTTCATGAGGGCTGCGCCCAAGTGGATATTCACATCTGGATCAAACAGAATTTCAGGATTCACCAGTTGCAAATGCCCTTTGGCGTCTTTGTAGGAGTCTAAGTGAATATTGACATCTTTAGCCACTTCGAGAGCATTTTCAGGAATCATTTGCAATAAACCAAATGCATTTGCCGGGCTTCTCGCCATCGGATTCAAAGAAGACTCTTGCCTCATTATTGAAAAAACAAATTCCCATCGCAGACCCAATTGACTGGCGACTGTTTGAACGAGAGCTGTATAAGGCTCTGTCGGAAAAACCAATTCAGGATTATCTGCAAAAACCTGATTGCGAATTTGAGTTGGCATGCCTGTAAGGCTTTCAAATAAATTTTGGTATTGTTCAGCTTGCGCATAGAGTTTGAGAAGATCGATCCAATTCTGTGTACTAGTTGAAGTTACTTTACTCATTTTGTATGAAGTTTGGTCCAGTAGTTTTCGTTCGAATTCTGTTTCTTTGGCTGCTATGAGTAGCTGACTCATTTCAAATAACTCAGCTGAATCAAAGGGCGAAGGCGGAGCGGAGGCCTGATCATCGGTTTTTTTCTTTTCATGCTGGGCTTTGCGAACGGATTCAATCGAAGGCAGTGCCATATTGAGCTCGTGAGAAGCCACGAGGCCATAGTATCCAAAGGGTTCGTTTTCAACAAGCCATTGAAAATCTAGAAGGCTTGGATTCAATCCCTTGATGAGGTTGGAGGTGGAATTTTCCTTTTCTGCCAACTTTTTTAGGCTCTCGGCCTTCCAGAAATGGGCTCTAGCATTGTGCTCGGTTGGCGAGTCCGGAATCATATCCTTAAAGGCCTGCGCGGCATCTTCATATTGTTGACGTTTATAAAAAAGAAAAGCTCTCGTCCAGCGCATTTGATCACGCTTATCGTCTTCACTGGTTTCTTTTCCGAGATTTTGCAATAACTTAAGTGTAAGTTCGGGATCACCTTGCTCATCTGCGATGCGGGCGCGCATGAGAACTAAATCATCGATATAGGCCTCGCCCTTTATTGGTTTCAAAGTTGCCATAGCGTCCTCTAGAACCTTAATCGCCAGTTTTGTCGAGCCATCGCTGCTTGTAAAGGTCCATAGGTGGCCAGCATAAAGAAGAGAAGATTTGAGATAATTTGCAGGCCAAACTGAAGTTTTGCCTTTTTGTTTGAGGTATTTTAGCGAAAAGTCGGTGGCTCTCCTTGCGGCATCGAAAAGACCTTTGTGATCAGCAGAGCGTTCAAGTTTATAATCATAGCGTAATGAATCGAGGGCTCGATACTCGAGATCCAAATCTTTAGCTGTTTTGGTCGGTTGCATTTCAATGAGATCATATAATTTATTAAAAAACTGTTGTGCATGCTTGAAGTCAAGTTTGGCTTTTTCAAAATCTTTGGCTACGGCCCAAAGCTTTTCTTTAGGCGGATTGGGTAAAAATCGCGGCGCAAAATAATACAGTTTCTCGTTCAACTGCTCAACATTGGCGATCGAAATATAATTTTCGTCGTTTAAATGTGCACTTAAAATGTTCTGGCAGCGGCGCACGAGTTTTTCCTTCTCTGAATCTGGCGCAGCTTTATTTTTAATAGAGTCATTTAAAATTTGAACTGAGATTTTGTATTCAGACAAATCATCATTTAAATTTTGACTTCGAGCCATTGCGCTCCTGAGCTGCATATCGCCCATCCAGGTTGGGAAGCTCAGTTTCAAAAAATTCTCAATTGAAGGTAGGCGCTTGGCTTCTGCACTCGAATTTTCTCCCGAGCATACAGAAAAGGCTCTCGCTAGAGAAAGCGATTTAAGTCCGAAGTTTTGCTCTTCAGAAAGTTGCACAAAGAGATCACAAGCAACATTGTTTTTCTTGTCTTTTAAACTATTGAGGGCATCTCGATATTTATTCATTAGCACGCAGCTCGATTCCTCGCATTTTACATTGGCGGGCATTCGCGAGTTAAACCGAGAATATTTTAAAATGTGGGTTTTCTTTTGATCACTTGAGCAAGCTATAAAATTTAAGCAAAGCAGAGCAAATAAAAGCCAACTGATTTTCAATTTGTGCATCTATTGAATATAACAAAATTGTCGTAAAGCCGTAACAAAATAATCGAAGATTTTTCAGCTTTTCAAGCCGGACTTACGGGATTGAAGTGCGAGTATAACTCCCACTACGACTAAGAACGCGGCGAAGTAGCCTAGACTGGCGATATGCTCAGGGTGAATCCAGCTGACATTCAAAAATGTTAAAATACTCATAATTAGAATGGTTAAAAGTGGATTCGCGACAATGATCACGCTCACTTGCGAGGTTGGAATATTTTTAAATGCAATAGGAAGTGCGCCATAAGCCAAGACGGTATTGAAACCGCAGGCAAGTAACAAGAGCCAGCCTGAGATAGGTAAATTCAGAAATATCGACCAATGGGTAAAGGGTGCAAGCATCAGCGCACCGACCCCGTACAGCAAAAGATTGAGCTGCTGAGGTTCGTATTTTCGTAAAAGGGGCTTTTGTAGGGCAGCAAATAGCGTCCAGCCGCAGGCCCCTGCAACCAACCAAAGATTGCCGGCCCTAAAGCTTGCTTGTTCGCTTAGAATCGTTGAATTGAGCTGATCTTTGTGAAAGAGCGCAAAACCAAAAAGAGCAAGACAAAAGCCGGCCACCTGAATTTTGCGTGGCCGTTCTTTGAAAATGAAGATGCCAACTAGGATGAGCCCAATTGGGGCCAATTGAATCATGATTTGAGCATTGCTTGGAGTAGTTAATTCGACTCCTTTCATGAAAAACAGATAGTTGACTCCGAGGCCGACACTTGCAACCAGGGCGGTCCAAGGAGGCGACTTCAAAATTGAGATCTCCCTAGGCGCAGTAATAAGTTTCACGATGAATAAAAACAAAAAAGCAAAACTCATGCGAAACCAGACGATGCTATAAGAGTCTACGTATTTGAGAGTTAGCTTTAGTTTTATAGCAAGGAGTGCCCATAAAAAGGCCGTGGTGAGCGCCATGCCAATGCCGAGTTTACGCGAAGTTTGTGTTTGTACTAAATTCATCCAAATATAAAATGCGGGGACAATAAATTCTTGTCAAGCTCGACGCGTACTTTGCCGCCCTTTTCAAGTTTTCCAAAAAGGATTTCATCGGCCAGTGGTTTTTTAATGTGTTCATCTATGGTTCGCGCCATGGGACGAGCCCCATAAAGCGGATCAAAGCCTTTATCGGCAAGCCACTTTAATACTTCGCTAGATACGCTGAACTCAATTTTCTTTTTTGTAAGTTGCAAAGCCAATTCACCAACAAATTTCTCAGCAACTCTCAAAATCATATCACTAGCAAGAGGCGAGAATTGCACAACGGCATCGAGACGATTGAGAAATTCAGGAGCAAATACCTTTTTAATCGCGCTCATTTGCTCGGCTTTTTGATTTTTCGAGTGATTCTCAAGCACACCAAAAGCCTTTGAAGCATCGCTTGAGCCGGCGTTGGTAGTGAGTATTAAGATGACATTTCGAAAGTCCGCAGTTTTACCATGAGAATCGGTGAGCGTACCATTGTCCATGACTTGCAGAAGTATATTATTGAGATCAGGATGAGCTTTCTCGATTTCATCTAGTAACAGTACCGCGTAGGGGCTTTTGTTAACAGCTTCAGTGAGAAGGCCACCTTCTTCAAAACCAACATAGCCGGGAGGTGCCCCTACCAATCGACTAACTGAGTGCTTTTCCATATACTCGCTCATGTCAAATCGCAAAAATTGATTGCCGAGAACGGCCGCCAATTGTTTGCTGACTTCGGTTTTGCCGACTCCGGTAGGACCCGCAAATAAATAAGCTCCAATAGGTTTGTTTTCTCGGCCAAGGCCAGTGCGAGACATTTTGATTGAGGTCGCAAGGGCAGTGATCGCGCCATCTTGACCAAATACTTTGGCACGCAAATTTTTCTCTAAGTCTTTCAATTGAAGTTTATCGCTAACTCCCACCGAGTGAATCGGAACTTGTGCAATACTCGATACAACCTTTTCAATATCACTAACCCGAATCTGAACGGGCTCTGAGCTTTTGCTCTTGATTCGAGCTTTCGCTCCTACTTCGTCCATAACGTCAATGGCTTTATCCGGAAGATGACGATGTTGAATATAGCGTGCTGCCAATTCAGCGGTTGCTTTAATAACCGCAGGCGAATATTTCACATGGTGAAAATCTTCATAATGAGATTTGAGGCCAGCGAGAATTTCAATGGTTTCTTCAACTGTAGGCTCTCGAATATCAATTTTTTGAAATCTCCTTGAGAGTGCCCGATCTTTTTCAAAATGCTGACGGTATTCTTTGTAGGTGGTTGAGCCAATGCAACTGATGGCTCCGTTAGCTAGTGCAGGCTTTAACAAATTCGAGGCATCCATTGAGCCGCCACTGGTGGCGCCAGCGCCAACCAAGGTATGAATTTCATCGATGAATAAGACGGCATGCTCTTCGGCCTCAAGAGCCTTGATCACAGCTTTGAGCCGTTCTTCAAAATCACCGCGAAATTTAGTGCCGGCAAGAAGTGCGCCCATATCAAGAGAGTAAATCACAGCATTTGCCAAAGCTTCCGGAACCTTCTCTTCAAAGATTCTAAGCGCAAGCCCATCTGCAATTGCGGTTTTCCCAACACCAGGTTCGCCGATTAAAAGAGGATTGTTTTTTGTTCTTCTGCAAAGAACTTGAATCATGCGTTCGATGACGTCATCACGACCGATTAAGGGATCAATCTGGTGAGCGGCGGCTTTTTCGTTGAGGTTGACACAAAATGCTTTGAGCGGTGATTGTTTTTTTGTTTTGCTGCCATCTTTGGGTAGGCCATCAATGTCTATATTTTCGCCTTGAGACTCTTCTTCGTCAGCTTGCCGCGAAGTGATTTCTAAATCACTCTTTGAAACTCCGTGCGAAAGATAGTTCACCACATCAAATTGCGAAATACCTTGTTCGACTAAGAAATGCACGGCGTGCGAGTCCTTTTCGCTATACATGGCAACTAGAATATGTCCTGTGGTTACGAAGTCCTTGCCAGAGCTTTGCACTTGTAATACGGCCCTTTGTAAAAGACGGTGGCAGGCCAATGTAAATTCTGGTTTATAGGTTTCGATCGAGGGGGTATGGTCCTCGATATCATCGCCACTTGCGATTTGAGTATTAGACAAACTGACTCTCGGGCTATAGCGATCGATGAATTGCTCTAAGTTCTTTCTCAGGTCTGAAATACTAGCCCCGCATGCTAATAAAATTTCATTGGTTTCGGCATCGCCTAGAAAAGCGAGAAGAATATGTTCAAGACTCACAAACTCGTGACGACCATTTTTTGCGAGATTAGCTGCAATATTTAAAAACTTTTCAAGATTTGAGCTCAGCATATAAGCCTCTCTATGCGTCTTTTAGTAAGTCTTTTTGTAAGTTCCGTACGATCCATAGCCATCTCTCAGACCTTTTCCATAGTGCATTTTAACGGATGCTGATTCTGTTTAGCAAACTGATTCACTTGGTACACCTTTGTCTCAGCGATCTCATAGGTAAAAACCCCGGCGACGCCCGCGCCTTGCTGGTGAACTTGCAACATTATCTTGGTGGCGTCCGTCATATTTTTAGCAAAAAATTTTTGCAATATTCGGATTACAAAATCCATTGGCGTGAAGTCATCATTTAAAAGCAGAACTCGATACATTGAGGGAGTCTTGGTGCGTGGTTGCGTGATCGGCGCAATACTAATTCCCAAGCCTTCATCATGACCGAAATCGCTTTCATCATCTTGATCTTGGCTTGCCTCAATCTGATATGCTGTCATGAATTCGCCCCAACTTTAATTTGCAAGAGGTCTAAATATGCTTTTGCTAAAAAGTAGCTTCTCAAATTATAACACAATCTGGAGCCGGAAAGAAAGTTGTCAAGCACCGCATTCTCAAGGGTCCTGCTGGATTTGTCATTTCTAGAAAGGCATTGTTTATAGCTGCGTGCGCATCCAGCAGGATCAATGCATCAAAGTTGACAATATAGATAGATGACTTGCCTGATCCATTATCGTTTTGCATTGATACATTGCGAGACCTCGACTAATGCCGAGTCTTGATCTGCGATTAAATTGCTATCGAAGTTTTAGGCGTTTTTTGAAAGTAGTGAGACAAAATTCAAAACTCAACAAAGAATTAACTAGTTTAAGTCCGATGTCGAAGTTTTTTACAGGGCATACCCAAAAAAGCGCCATTTGCGCACTTCTCAAAGTGAGACAGAATTGCGGATTAAATTGAAGCACAAAATATTGAGGTCTGTATCAAGTTGATCTGGTCTTCTCAAAGCGGAGCAATCTAAACATAATATGATTGGCATTCGATTTGAAATACTTATTTTTAAGCTTTGTTTGAAGTTTCAATTTAAGAAACCTAGAACTTGGCCGATAAGAAGCTAAGTAAATTTTATATTAAGTGAAAACAAATTCCTAAAGGGGGAAAAATGAAGCACGTAAATAACAAAGGTTTCTCTTTGATCGAGTTGATGATCGTGGTTGCGATTATCGGTATTTTGGCAACAGTTGCGATTCCTAACTTTCA
>JAYUEN010000100.1:0-19771 GCA_043739185.1 Bdellovibrionales bacterium | reverse complement strand
TGGCTGCGTTTAGCACACTACTTGGCATCGCAAGCGTTAGTAGTCCCATAACTATGCGAAACTTGGTGGAACCTTAGTCAACCGTAGAAGCCTGTAAGTTTAATAATAAAACTGCCGCCAGCAACGAGCATATTTGGATTGTAGGCATAATTTATGGCGGGTATGGCTATGTTCTGGTAGGCTCCGGTGGCAACTCTTTGATAGCTTTGACTGGCGTTTATTTCAACACTTACAGGAGTAGCGGCGCAGCTATCCGCTGCAGTATTTGTTGGCGGAAGCATAGTGCAAGTATCATACTTATATTCTAAATTGCTGAGAACGCCGTTATTGCATTTAACGGACAGCGAGTGAGAACCGCAAGTTGTTTCATTTGATACAGTTAGAGCATTATATCCGGTCGCACTTTGTCCGTGAGGAAGTATTGTGTTGCCAAAAGTACAGCTTGCAGTACCCAAAGTTTGATTGACTGAGTCTCCGGCACCCACGGAGCCTTCACTTTGCATGAGTAAATTTTTTGATGAATTATAGGTTTCACCCGGACTACAGCTTTGAGAAGCAATTGCGGCAAGTGAAAAGAATATTTTAAAAATACCACTCAACTTACAATTCACTTTGGAACTCATTATCTAACCCCTTATAAAACAGAGCACAAAAGCTCCCGTTACCAGTTCATTATCGTACAGAACTAGATTTTTAAATAGAGGTGCTAAATCAATATGTGTAGAATTTTAAAAATCACTTTTTAATGTAATCAAAGTAAACAATATCAAATGAGGACTCCTTGATTAACTGTAAAAACTCTGAGCAGAGGATCTTCATTATAAGAGAGAGGAAGGAGAAAAAAATGCCCTTTCAAGTCCATAAAAAACGCTAGAGTTTTCAAGTTTATAACAATTTTTTACTGATATCGTACTATTTTGAGATTATCTCTGGGTCTTGTAAGGATGCCAAAACGCCAAGCCGAATTTTTTCCTTTTTTGGTTCCATCGGCCAGGGGGCCTTGATTTTATGGACAGTTAATTTTCAAAGAGCTAGACTCATAAAAAAATGACAACTGAAAAACAAATTGAAAATCTTAAAAAAATTGGAAATGTTCGACTCTTGTTTTGGATAAGAAATGGCTGCATTTTTCTATCAGTGTTTTTATTCTTAGTAGGCTTAGTACATCCTTATCCCGGATTTTATATAGGCTCGGTTTTTATGGTTTTGCTAGCACTCTTAGTTATCAATGCAAGACCGCAGATTCTCAACGCATGCAGAGCCTTAGAGAGCGGCAACAAAGTAAACGGGATTGCCGAGATCAGTATCGAGAGCCCTCTTGATTCGGATCGATACTATGCAGAGCTCTTTCCCAATAGCGGTCCGGCTTGGAAGATTGAGTTTATTCCTCAAGGATGGCGCCCTGTCAGAGGTCAAATCAAGGTTGAGATGATTTTCATTGCCGGTGTGGACTGGCCCGTGCTGATAATCGGACCGAAGGGAATTTTTTATCCTCGCGACAAAGCTTTTCCGATCTAGATATTTGGCTCAATACCTGCCGCTTGAAAGAGGTCTTTAATGACTCCAAAGTTATTTGGTGCCATTGGGTTTTCGGGATTTTTTCGGATGGTCCAATTGAAACCCAAATCCGAATTTGATCCGAATCCATTTATTTCTTCTGGGCGATTTTTTTGAGCCAAGTAGTCTCGGATACTTCTTCCGTAGATGTCTTTGGCTTTTAGATTCGTGAGTGGCAATAAAACTTCGATGATTTTAGGATCGGCAGTACGCAGAACTGCGATCATCAGCGCATTTTGACCATAATTATTTTTTGCGTTGGCAGGAGCACGAGCTTGTAGCAAGAGCTTAATGCCCTCGACATTATCATTCGCGGCTAAATTCATAAGGGCTGAATTGCCCGAGTGACCGCGCGAATCAGCTTTGGCGCCAGCGGCAAGCAAGTCCGAGATTGCTTCGTTTACTTTCGAGAAAGACATGCTTCGATTGTCCTTCTCAGTCGCGCAAGCTAGCGCAGGCAGGGTGTCGAACCACTTTGAAAGAGGCTTCGACTTTTCGTTTGGCATAATATAGGGCGAAACATGAAGATTGGGACTTGCGCCCGCAGCTAAAAATTTTTGACGGAAGTTTGAGTTAAAAACTGCAATACATAATGGATAATCACCAAATTCACCAGGGAGATCGAGATTCGCTTTATATTTAATGAGTGAATCGACAATTGCCCCTTGAGCTTCAGTATCGATGCCTTCACCGACGGGATTATTTTGCCAGAGAGTTGAGATCATTGGCGTGAAGCCATTCAGATCTCTCGTATTTGGATTGGCACCGTGACTAAGCAAAAGATCGACCATTTCAATTTGCGTTTCTTGGGCCGCAACGTTGAGAGGGGACCCATGAATTCTAGATATCGCATTTACATCAGCGCCTGCCGCAAGCAACGTCTTTGCCTCGCTGACAGAGTTGCTCGCGGCCAACATATGAAGAATTGTGGTACCGTCAGCATCTTTTTTCTTCGCGTTTTTGGGATTCGCATTCTTTGCAAACGAACCGTCTTTAATCGCGACTTCCTTAAAGCACGCCATCCGGCTGCGCTCATTTGCCCAGCAAGGATCTTGCGGGTTCACGGCATGAGCTGAAGAAACTGCAAATAAAATGACTAAATTTGTCATTAAAGTATTCATATAATCGGCCTCACTTCACATTTTTATATTTCCGATCTTCAGTTGCGTTATATATGCCAGGAAATTGAAATGGCCTTTTCAAATTTGATGTTCAATGACGAACGAGTTCGAGAAATTGGGATTATATATCGCTAGAGATTACGGGCATTTACTAATTTTATAAGCCGAACTCTTTTGGAAATCCGCTAAGTTTAATTTGGCCGTAGGAACTATTGCTTGATGGGCATGACGACTTTATTTCTTTTTCGCCTCTTGTTCTAAGTCGTATTTAATATCGTTAATAATCGCCTTCATTGTAGCTTCATCGCATCCCCCAGGTATATTGCGCAACTCTTGGCCTTCTAAATAAATTATAAGCGTCGGAGTTTTGGTAATTTCGAAACCTTCGACGATGTCGTTCTCAATTTCTGTTCTAACTCTTCCAAAGACGACACTTTTATGTTTTTCTGAGAATTTTTCAAACATATCTGTAAATTCGATGCTTTGCTTTTTCTCAGGAGAAGAAAAATTTATGAAGAGGCAAAGACTATTTACAATAGTTTCAAAAATGTTTTTACCGTTCAACTCTATTACAGCCATTTTTACTCCAAAGTTAAATTGTGATAACAATACTCCTTGGTCTAAATTGATCAGTCAAAGCATACGCACATAGAAAGTGAGAAGTCTATTTCAGCGGATTTCGGACAAAACCAACGGATTGAATTTGAGAGAAGCTTTGTCGTTGATATTAATCGAGGTCACACATTATTATGAATAATGTTTAAAGTTTTCATAGTTATTTTAGGCACATTTTTTATGGCTTCGATTTACGTCTATTGGCCGCTGTGGCAAGAATTGCAAGGGCGTTCGGTAGATGAGCAAATGACAAAACAAACACAATCCGCCCAAAATGCCGGAAAAATAGATCCGACTTATACCAAGCTCGCGGAGGCGACTGGAGGGGCGCTTTGCTATGCTGGTGGTAGTTCGGCCGAAGAAAAAAATGAAAGTTTGAAAAAGTGTATGGCGGCAATTGGTCATCGAGATTTGGTCAAAAAGAAGTCCGCGCAAATCCGCGAGCGCTTTCTTGAAATCAAGCAGTTGTTCTTGCGTTCGTATTTTGCGGTTATTCCACTTCTTTATTTATTTGTGTTTTTTCTAGTCAACAAAACCAGGCCCGTGTCAGCCTGGATGTTTTCACTGGCTTGCGCTGGGCCGGCAATTACATTTTGGATTTATATCGGAGGCATTCGCGCCATATCCGATCCCTATTTGAACAATCGCGGAGGAATGACTTTGCCCCTTGCAGGAGCTGGTCTGGCTGCGCTCGCAGGATTTTTTTGGTCCAAAAATATTTCTGAAAAAACAACTTATGAAAAAAACGCAGCAGCTGTCGCACTCACACTTTTAAGTCTAATTCCGTGTGGATTTATCGTCCTGCTCGCAGGATCCTGCTGATTCAGATCACGCAAGTATTGTATCACAATGAGGACATTTTTTTGAATAGGAACTAAGGCCCGATGAGGCAGAGCTTCCATGGGAAAAAATTAGAATTTTATTGCAGCTTGGGTTAATACAACGGTATTGATTTGTCATTCGGTAGGCAAAATAAAACATCAAAAGTGTAAGTAAAAGAAGTCCCGAGCTAACGAGCACATGAAATGACTGATAAAAGTATAGAGTCAACCAAGCCAAAAGAACGCTGAGGCCCCAGAGATATTTTGAAATTTGAAATTGTATAAAGCGTCTAAAGTATTCAGATTCAGTTTTTTCAGCCATTGCCCATTTTAATATTTAAAACAAGCTCGAGTAAAGTAATGAGTTGATATCAGCGAAGCCTTCGATGAATTGGCTGGAGGCGCTTAGGAAGAGCGCTCCAGCCGGGGATATTTGTTAGGCCTTCTTAATGTATAATCGGACCAGAAGTCACCGTCGCAAAGGCTTGGTTTTGAGTTGAGCCCATTTGTTCGACTGCGAAAATCTTATGTCTTCCGAGAACAGGGAATTTAAAGCTGAGGTCGAATTGTCCGTTCTGCACGACGATGCCATTAACGAGCATCTGTCCTGTTGGGCTATCCAAATGAATTTCGACAATGCCAAATGGGAGGAATTTCATGCCTCTCACGGCGAGCGTCCCACCAATGGTCACGCCGCCATCTTGGGTGAGCAATCCCGACTTCGCATCGACTACAATATAAAGTTGTGGCGAATCTGCGGCTGCACCAGTGACGACCTGAAAGGGTGGCGAAGTTGCTTCGTCGTAGTTATTTCGATTGAGGACAATTCGGTATGTACCGGGGGTCGTATTGAATGGAATAATTGGATTCAAATTGAAACTACCGCTACTGATATTCGCGGGCCCAATATCAACTCGCGTTGATCCTTGTGTTAAATACAATTCGCCCTTTAGGGGAAGAGCAGCAGCCGTTTTATATTTCACAATATTGCTATAAGGCGTACAGCCGTCACTAGCACAGTTGGCGATTTGAAAGCTAGATTGGGTATTGGCAGGAATTCCGGTGACAAGGTAGGATTTTAATCCGTCTCCTGCTTGTCGATCAATACTTATCTGGCCCCCCGGAGCTCCGCGAATTATTGTTTTGATGACATCAGGAGAAGCCGTTTCATTCCAAGTTAAAGTCACCAGGTCATTATAGCCTAAAGAAAAGCCCTTTGCCAAAATTGGTATCGCATTGCCAGGCTTGACGACGAGACTTTGCGGCATCAACGACGGACTAAAAATACTCGGCACTGGATTATCCATCGAAAGAACTGGTGTGGTACCAAGATCAGATGAAAGAGATGCATAAATAGCAATTCGATTTACATTCCAAGCGTCATCACCGTCCGTCGGAAGGTTATTGCAATGACCAGACTGAATATGAACATTGATGTGATCAATGTCTTTAATTCTTAAACCCGGTTTAACATTCAAATTCAATCCATGATCTTCGTTATTGTCCCATGAACCTGCATATTGAACATTATTGATGTGGTTAAATACGATAGGAGGTCGGCCACCAGTCAAAAAGAGCTTAACGTCGAGACTGCTTTGATGACAGAGATTGTCGTCAGTTGTTTTGCTATAAAACATGAGTTGCCGAATTAGCTGATCGGGCTTTCCGTGCAAAAATGGCGCTTTGTAATCTAGATTGGATTGCATTCCACCGCCGCTCCCGAGGCGCCGCGCGTGGGTATCGTTGACCAAAAGATCTTGTCCGCCAACCATTATCGCGGGTTGACAGCTGCGATCTGCATTTGACCAGTAACGAGAAGCGCGGACATTTGAATGCGGCATTTTGACAAAAGCGATATTCGGATCGGAACTGGCGTTTGCGATACCGCCTTTTTCGCAGATGTCTCCGAGTTCACCGGTATTGAGAAATTTATTATTGAAGGGAAGCGATGCGATTTGATCTCCTCCACCAGGCACATAAACATATCCGAGACCGGCAGGATCTGAAATCAATTCAACCATTTCGTGCGAAATCGACTGCACTAAATTATCTAAGCTGCTATTGCACATCGTCGGGATAACAGTGAAATTGGCAGTGCCAAATTGCCATGTGTGGAAGGCAACCGTATTTGAGTTTGGTGGGCAGGCCGCGGGCTGAGTCATGATATTTATTTGGATAGGATCAAAGGGCGGAATATTGATCGTCGTGTGTACATCAATCGTTGCCGTGAATTCAGGACTCAAGATCACATTGACTTGGTTTGAGGGCATTTCTCCCCCGTTTTGGCAGCCGACAAAATCAGCAATTACTTCTCGAGACAAGACATTATTATGCGTTCGAGCGTAGTCCATTACTTTAGCCATGCACAGCGCGTATGTACGTTGATGCCCCAAGAAGCTCGGAATATTGATTTTATGATATTGAGTAGCGGCGTAAAAATAATTGGAGTCACCAACGAGAGAGTTAACGGCCCCATCGATATTTTGAGTTGTCATCGCCGGAGAGCCCGCCGGTTGGGCTAGGGTTTTGGCAGTATATTGATTCCAGCTTTGAGTTTCTGGATTGGGATAAAGATATATATTAGTGAATTGTGCTTCATCAACCGTATGTCGCCACGGATCGGTCGGAGCGCAGACAAAATAGTCATTGCAGGCAAGCGCCACTGCGTTTGTAAAAAAAACCATAAGACCTAAAATTAAAAGCGAGCTTCGATATTTCATATTGCGTCTTTCTCCATTGCTGGCCATTGCTGGTGCCGTTTTGTAGTAGTCGTTTAAGAGATTTTTTGCAAATCGAATGCAAAACTTTCTAAAATCAAGAAAATGCAAGTATCGTTCCAGCTAAATAAGGATAAATTGATACCTTCAGTGAGAAGATACGGTATTATCTTTTAATAATTTCAATTGATCGCCCCTCAGCTTATAGGTTGCTGCGGGTGTAAATCGAGCCGTACCGTGTCCGCCGCAAGGACCTTGTTCTGACTCTGCGCTGAGCTCGATTAACTCATTCTCTTTTACTTTTTGATAGCCTAACTTAATGAGGCCACAGCACGAAGTGATTTCGCCTAAGGGGCCATCGTCTTCTTTAACTTTCAAGGATTTCAATTCTAACTTATCTGATTTCTGAATTGCCAAAACTATATTAGGACAGGCTTCGGCTTGTTTAGGATCATCGGCATCGTCTTTTAAATAGTAGGATCTACCCATTTTCGCTTCAATCAAAAGCAAACAAACTTTTGACTGATTCTCTTTGGCCGGAAGCTCAACGCTTGCCAAAGTCAACTTTGGCATTCCAGGCAGCGGACAAGGCTTTTTGCTGAAGTGCTCCGACTCACTCGTAGTGGCCTTTTCACAGAGGTTATTGTTATTCTCGATTGCCTTATATACTGCCGACTCAGAACTGATTCCATTTTGTTCATAACCCACAATGCCCGATGGTCGCAGCAGTGGCGCCAGTGATTGAAGGCAATTTTTTAAATCACCTTCTTTAAAAAAGCTCAGGGCCCGTTCACTTTCGATCCAATAATAATGTTCGCTCGTCTTAAGTTTATCTTCAGGATCGGGCAGTAAAGAACACTGCTGATCGAGAGCAGCGTAAACTTCTCGGGCCGCCTTATATTCTTTTTTATCAAATAGTTTTTTAAACTTTCCTCGGGACTCTTTGACTTGAGCTAAGGTGCAATCAGGTTGTGCTACGGCATTTGATAAAAAAAGACTAACAGCGACAATATATAAAAGTGTTTTCATATCACGATATCAAATCACGAAAGAAAAGTGGCATCAACGAATAAGAGTGTTAGAGGCTTTTCGCCTCCGCCAACTTAAAGACGCCGAAGAGTTTCAAAATAGAGCTCTTTTAAAAAAGCCCCTTTCTTTTAAGGTAGGGAGTATCTGAAGCTCAACATTGGAGTGAAGCGATTTTTTAAATCCCGATTGTAAATTTCGGCAGCCTCCGCTCGCATATTAAGCTCGACGATTGAAATGACAACAGAGGTGCCGAGTAATGTATAAAAAGCCGACTGGCTGGCGCTATCAAAATTCTGATTGTTGATATCAACAAGCAGAATGGCAACTGCGGCCGAATAAGGAAGCCACCACCAGCTTGCAAGTCTACGGCTGCCTTCAAGTTTCGCAATAGCCGATGGCGAGGTTTCTTTTATCAGCGATTCAATGGATTCTTCGGAGTAGTATCTATTTGCCGGGCCCATGCACAGGGCAAGCCTACTTTGATGCCAATAGGATTCATTTAAGCTAAAATTTTCGATTTCTTTTTTTGCCAGCTCGCCACGCAAACTAAAGTCCGGCTTTGGACCCTTATATTCTGAAGCACAAGAGCTGAGTAGGAGTAGCGAAAAAAACAATTTTTTCATGCTTTTTAGAGCTAACATTTGAAAATGCGAGGGTCAAAGCCATAGTAAAGTATAATCAATTCTTCAAGGCACAAACAACATTGAACTTTATGCTTGTAGCTGTGGAAATACCTCTTTCCAATCAAGTTAATTGAGGCGCTTTGGCTCTGCAGATTGCAAAAAGTCTAAAGTCATTTTGGGCAGGGTTTTTGTCCCTAAAGAATTATAAAGTGCTTCGAGACTACTATAAAATTTAGAAAAATGTGGGGGGGGGTACCGGATAGGTTCTTTTGGTATTGAGTTAAGCGTTTTAAGTGCATTGGCCTTTTAAGGCTCAAGATTGCTAGGAAAGAGTCGTGGCGCCAGGGCCTCAGGAAAGGCCACTTCATTGTAATTAAATGAAATGGTTTTATTATTAGCAACAAGCTTTTCGACAACGAAGGCTAAAAACTCGTGATACTTTGGTATGGCAAGAAGCGAAGATTTGACTATTCTGCGGCAAAGAGAAACGCTAAAATACCGAAATGGACGATAAAAACTTTAGTGAACAAGCAGCGCGCGAGTGGATTGAAACTATCGAAGGAGAACACAGCAGTATTCGCGAAAAAGATCTATATCCCATTTTAAGGGAATGGATCAGGGATGTTAATCCAGTCAACATAGTTGATATAGGTTCTGGCCAAGGCGTTTGCTCTGATAAAATTAATTTAGAAAAAAGATTCTATACGGGTGTAGAGCCATCACAATTTTTACTCAATCGAGCCAATCAACTTTTTGGATGTGAAAATAGAAAATTTATTTTTGGAAACGCCTATGAGTTGCCATTCGCTTCGTCGACATTTGATGCAGCATTTTCGGTGAATACTTGGCAGTTACTTTCAGATCAAGATAGAGCCGCTAAAGAACTCAGTAGAGTCTTAAAACACAAAGCAAAGTTTTTAATTGTAACCGCCAACCCAGAGCTCATTTCGGCTTGGGCGTCCGCCTACAAGAATCATTCAAGAAGAGGTGCTCACTTTGAAGGATTTTCACATGATAAAGAAGGGCAGAGTTCAAAGGACGATCTTTACTTTCACACTTGCAATGAAATTGAAGCATGCTTGAGTGCGCATAGGCTCACAGTAACCAGTTCATTTTGTTTCAGAAAATTTCTTTGTGTGCTTGGGACCAAGTGCTAAACGAGCTCAATTATACCCCGGTTGAATATTAAATTTCACTCTGGCTGGTTTTGCTTTGCGAAGACTTCACGTAAGTTGTCGCAACAAATCAATGCTTATCTCGAAAGGATAAATTATGAAAAATATTTTTGCCTCTTTAATTATTTTGGCCACGAGTTTACTTTCTCTTTCGGCTCTGGCATCACCCGCAGCATCGACCTATGAGTGTCATGGCTTTTCATTGGGCCTTGGTGCAACAATTCTAAATGATAAAAGCGCGGGCGCTTATTACGGTGAAGGTCAGCGCTGTGAAAATGCAGATATGGGTTCGATCTCTAACATATATTTACAAGCGGCACCCGGAAGTCCAGTAGCCAGCTTCAAAATTGATCCAAATCAGTGTTATGTTGGCGGTGTATTTACAATGAGCGCCGAAGATCTTCAAAATATTTATCGAGGATGGGCTCCAAATAAAATCGCTATTAGTTTGAAATCGGCAAATGCAAAGGCCTGGACTCAAAAAGTATGTGAGCTAAAACGCTTTTAAAAAAAATTAGCTTGGCAAAGTGAGCATATTGAGGGGGCGGCGTGAACGCGCTCCTTTTAGAAATTAATTTTATAGTCCGGAAAAAACTTTTCAGGCTGAGAGCTTTGAGTAATACCACAAACCTTATTGCGCCCGCCATTCTTAGCTCCGTATAGGGCGAAGTCGGCAACGCGAATTAATATTTTGGAGTTGAGATTTTGCTCCCCCGGATTGCAAAATGAATAGCCAAAGCTCGCGGTCAACTTAATCTGATAGTGCTCGTTTTTAAATAATGTATTTTCAATGCTTTTTCGCAAGCGTTCGCAAAAACTTTCAACGCCAGACTGGGTTGCTTGAGGAAGAATGATCATGAACTCATCACCACCATAGCGAGCAGCAAAATCAACGGCACGGACATGACTTTTAATTATCTGCCCCATTTCGCGCAAAACAAAGCTTCCGAAGAGATGGTCATTGTTGTCATTTACACTTTTAAAATGATCCATATCAAACATGACAACAGCAGTTGAATGGCCAAACCTTTGCCCTCGGGCCAACTCATGCTCTAGCTTTTCGTACATTGAGCGCATATTAAAAAGCCCGGTGAGATCATCGATATCTATTAGCTTTTCAACATTCTTCAATTTCATTTCGGCGTGCTTGAGTGCGGTGGTTTCAACACCAATAATGACAGCGCCGGTGCCTTCTGAATATTTGCTACCGACGACCCAAAAATACTTTTCTTCACCACCAATTGAAGACGCGAGCTCTTTTTGCAGAGTTTTATCTGGTGACGTAAATAATTCTTTTGCAAAATTAAAAAAGTATTTATCTTTGGTCTGAAACCCAATTGGTTTTCCGAGATATTTTTCGCGCTTTAAGCCTGTCAGACGAAGGAGGGTGTCGTTAATGCCCTCGTATTCGAGCTTGTCATTTATCCACGAAATTGTACAAGGAGTATTGTCTACAATGACTTTGAGTCGTTCAAATTGCACTTGAGCATCATCAAGCCGGCGTTGAAGCTTAATGTAGTCTTGATTTACTTTGGCGAGTAAATCTTGGCATTGTTTGTGGGTTAAAGCTTTTTGTAATAAGCCGAACTTACTTAAAAGCTTCATTTTTTCAAGTCGCCGAATTAACCAAGGGTGAAGTTTTTTTATTGGCATTTGATTGCGGCTCCAGGCATTTACGGCTGAGGCAATTTAAGCCAGGAATTTATATCGGTGAAAAATTTTTCGGGCCGAGGAAAACGCAAGAGAAATAAAAATACTCCGGCGCTGGCAAAGGGCAGGACAATTGCAAAGCTATGAAAAACAAATGAAAGGACTAAGCCAAAAACAACAATGCTCTCTGCCAAAGCGAGGCTTAAAATAAAACAAATTGTCCATTTGGGTAACATCGCAAGACAAAACAATTCTTCTTGTGAAAGTGATTTTGCCATTTGCAAGTCTTGCTCACTCCAAACCGCATTTCCGCGTAGACCCTTAAAAACCTCCATATGAGATAAAAGATCTATTTGCCTGCGGGTTGCTGTTAACTGCGCCTTCAAAATAAATTGGGGAATAAAAAAATGCAAAAATCCAATAACGACTGAAACCAATACTAAAACCTGAGTCATTGGGTTTGAAAAACAATCCATAAGATTCGAAGCGGGGATGTCGGATTGAACTTCGACCGCTTTGAAGCAAACGCCCGCATACACAAAAATTGATAAAAGCATCGCCCCCCAAATTGAGTAGATCGTTATAAAACGTTTTTTCAAAAGTTGTTCGAGCTCTGCCGACATTTTGAATCCAATGCAAAGTTGTGAGGTTAGACAAGTTAAATAGAAGATACGAAGCTTGAATGGGGAAAGGCAAGCGTAGGCTTTCAATTATTGAGTCAAAAGAGTTAAAGCTGATCTCAATTTTAGACGCATGCGCCTTATAAAGAGAAATCAAATTGAAAGGAAATTAATTTACTGGGCGGGCAATATTAAATCAGCCGCCACAGTAAAATTTTACTTACAGTCGTTACTTGGGCCATAGCCAGGTTGGGTCGTATCGCAAATCTGAACATTGCTCGGTTTGCAGTAGGCATCGCGAAACGTAATTCGATAGGTATGGGCACCATCTTCATAATTACCGATACCGACGGTTACAAGATATTGTTTGTTAGGAACAAGGACTTTCGTTCGGGTTTCGTGAATATAATTTCCGTATGCGTTTTCAGCCAAAGTAAGCGCAGTGGCGGCACAGCTTTGAGGATTGGCATGAGCAGAAGCAAATGGTAGGAACGCGACGAAAAGGACAAGTGATTTCATAAAATACCTTTCGGGTGTGTTGGTTGGCCCCACATATAAATGATGTGATGCATAAAGAAAAATTCCTTATGCAAAAGGTATTATGCATATTTTGAAAATGAGCTCAAAGCGTACCACTTTAAGTCAAAAAAGTGATCACGCAACCACTGAAAATAAAAATAATTAAAAAACATATTGCCGATATATTATTGATAATGCTCATAAATATAGATTTTACTAAAGCTGGGTGATCACAAACAAGATCAATTGTGTTTATTTTTCGGGCAAGACGTGGCATCATGTATTTGTGGCCGTTTATTGAAATATAAAATTAATTTTAATTGAGGAGCATTTATGAAAACGATTGTCAAAGTTACGACGATTCTCTCCACCCTTAGTGTTACCGCCCTACTATTGGGCTGCGGTAAAGTCGCCGATTCAGGTGCAAGTATTGATACCTCTACCTCAGGTGTAGCCGCCGGCGTCGTTGGCGGAGCACTTTCAGCTTCAAGCTCAAGTGGAACGCAAGCGCGCATGAATTTTCAAAAGCCCTCGCTCTTAGGTGCGATGATTCCGAGTGCTGTAGCCAGCAATACCTGTCCAACTTTTAAAAGCACAGACTCAAACTGTAGCGTGAGTGGCAGTGCCATGTGGCTTAACTATGCGGGCTGTTCATTTGCGGGTTACGCAACTTGGACAGGTGTGCAAGAAATTACCATGTCGAGTGGAAGTGCTGCCTGCGGTAGCTTTCCAAACCCTGGAGCCAACGGAACACTTTATCGCCAGTTTGTAAGTGCCGTGAGCTCGAATACTCCCGGAAGCCTCAGCTTGGTTGGTGCTCTTAATACAGCGAGCGTTGATAATAGTTCAGCGAATCTTTCAAACTTTGATGGCGTAACAATCTCCGCAATTCACAATGGTGGTTATGGTTCGGCCGTTAGCTTTGATGGAGCGGGTAAACGAAATGCCCTTAGTATCGGCGAGCACATTACTTTAACCGGAATCTTTGATCACTCTGTTTCAGGAAACCTTACTTTAGTTGAAGCCACAGGCCAAAGAACTGCCACCGGGACAATGAAAGTCTATCATAATTTAATGAAAGTTATTGCCACCTCTACTTTCAACAGCGTCGTTCACACAGATATGTGTTGTTGGCCAGTGGGCGGAAGCATTTCAACAGTTTTCAGTGCAGGACAAAACGTGAGCCCAACCGCTCTAGGTACAAAACTAGTTGGTAAGTCTGAAACCCTCAGCTTCACAGGCGCTTGCGGATCAGGAACTTTAACCGCGACAGATGGCTCAACGAGCGCGGTTAGTTTCAATCGTTGTTTCTAATTAATACTTTAGCAGGAGAAATGTTTTGAATATCGAACGTCCTGAAATTTATAAATACAGCGACTATCGCTTATTTCTTAAGGATTGGTTGGCCTTTAAAAAGTCTAGCCAATCCAAATTTTCATTACGGAGTCTTTCAAAGAAAGCCGGACTCGCAAGCGGTTATTTGCCAATGGTTATGGGCGGAAAACGCGAACTCTCGCAAGCGGCCCTTAGTAAGCTCATTCCGTTTTTAGGATTAATTGCAGCCGAACAAAGTTTTTTTGAAAATCTACTCGTGCTCGGAATTTCGGATTCGCATGAAGCAAGAGTGATCGCAATTGAAAGAATGCAAGACTTCAAAAAGTATCAGACACATAACCAACAGGACACCGAAGTTTATACCTACCTATCTCGTTGGTATTATGTGGCGATTCGAGAAATGGCTTGCTTGACCGAATTTAAGCTCGACCCGGAGTGGATTCAAGATCAGCTTAACTATTCAGTTCCATTAAAAGAAATTAAAGACGCAATTGAGTTTTTAAAACTCCATAAGTATTTAGAGGTAAACCAGGCAGGAGAAGTGATTCCGCCCGAAAAAGATTTGAACTGTAGTGGCCCAGTTTATCGAATGGCGTTGGCAAAGTTTCACCGAGAGATTTTTGATTTGGCAATTTTATCAATCGACAAAGTGAATAGTGCGGACCGAAACATTCAAGGCCATACTTTGGCCGTTAGTCAGGCCAGCTTTGAAAAAACTCAAAAAATTTTAAATGAAGCAATTGAAAAAATCAGAGAAATAGGTCGAAAAGAAAAAGACGGAGAGCGCATTTATCATCTTGAAGTAGCACTTTTTCCGTTTACTCGTCAGACTAAAAACAATGGTGAGGAGCCAAAATGAAAAACCATAAATTAATCACGAGTATCGGCCTGGCGCTGATGGCAAGCATAGTACTTGTAGGTTGCGGCGGAACATCTACCGGGAATCCAGATTCCGAAGATATTTCGACAACCGGCTCAGCAATTAGTGCCGCTGGGGGGGCTTTAAGTAGCTCGGGCTCTGGTGGCACCATGGCCTCGTACAAACGTCCCGCGGCCAAGGGAAATTTCTTTGAAGCTTTGGCGGGAGTGCAATTTATCCCTGCAGCATTTGCCTCAAGCATATGCCCAAATTTTAAAACCGCACAAGGTGCGGGTTGTTCAGCCGCGGGAAGTGATTTGTGGTTTAGCTATAATGACTGTGTATTTGGTTCTTCGACAGCGACCTGGAAGGGCAATTTGAACTTCGAGCTTTCTTCAGGCAGCGCCGCGTGTGGAAGCTTTCCTTCAACTATTTCAAACGGATATTTTTATCGACAATTTGTAACAAGTGCCGGCGTCACAACGCCCTCAAGCGCAACGCTCACAACGGCTCAAGGTGCCGTTATCAATATCGACGATGCCTCAGCTAATCTCGCAAATTTTGACAATGCCACAATTGCAACTATTTTTCACGGTGGCTACGGTTCAGCGGTTGGATTCGGGCCTGCAGGATTTAGAAACTCACTCAATTTTGGTCATCGCGAATATGTGACCGGAGTATTTGATCACTCACTCTCAGCAAGTCTTAGTGTTACACCAACAAGTTTAACGGCAAGAACAGTATCGGGAAATGTTACGGTCTATCATAATTTGGCTCAAGTGATTGCGACCGTGCAGTTCAATAGTGTTGTCCATTCTGATTTCTGCTGCTGGCCAACTTCAGGTAGCGTTACCACCAGTTTTTCGGCGGGGACCCATGCGCCAACAACAACGGGCGCCGCCATGGTAGGAAAGCAAGAAACAATGACATTGACAGGCTGTGGGACAGCTAGCTTACAGTCCTTTGACGGGACCACAAAAAACATTTTACTCACGAGGTGCTTGTAGTGCAGAGTTCAATTTTAATCACCGGCGCTTCCAGCGGGATCGGACTTCATTTAGCAAAGCGGATTGCAGAAACCACAGAGTATAAAGTTTTTGCCGGTGTTCGAAAGCCAAGCGACGAAAAAAATCTGAGCGAGCTGAACGTAAAGAATCTCGTTCCAATAATAATTGATGTTCAAAAGCAAGAAAGCATTGCGAGTTGCTTCAAGATCATCAGAGATGAAAATCTCTATTGTCTTATTAATAATGCGGGAATTGCGATTGCTTCTCCGCTCGAGTTCATTCCAATAGAGGCATTTCAAGAGCAGCTAGATGTCAACGTCACTGGTTTGCTTCGGGCAACGCAGGCGAGTTTGCCTCATTTGCGGATATCAAAGGGAAGAATCATTAATATCGGATCTATTTCTGGCAAAGTGACAACACCACTGGTAGGTGCTTATGCGGCGTCAAAGCACGCGGTGGAGGCCGTGAGCGATGCACTTCGCAGAGAGCTAAAAAACAGTGGTATACGGGTGAGTCTAATTGAGCCGGGAATGATAAAGACGCCAATCTGGGAGCGGTCAAAAGACCGAGCATTCAAGCTGATGCAGCAGATCCCAAGACATGCCCAAGAAATATATCGACCAATGGTAGATAAATTGACCTCAAACCTAGATGCAAATTTGGGAGGCGCTGCCGAGCCCGAGGCGGTATTTAAAGTCGTACGGCATGCACTCGAGGCTAAGAACCCGCACTCGCGTTACTTAGTTGGCAAAGATGCCAAAATCGCAAATTCGCTTCGTTTTTTGCCCGATTCATGGCTCGATGGCATCATCGCAAAAACCGGAGCTGCTCGCTAAGGCTCGTCTAAATTGCGGAATTACATATTTGATAATTTTGATTGAAGAGCGCTCGAAATCGTCTTAAAAATCTCTTGCTGAATTGATACGGAAAGATGGCCGAGTGGCTGAAGGCGCACGCTTGGAAAGCGTGTAGCGGTTAATCCCGCTCCAGGGTTCGAATCCCTGTCTTTCCGCCATTTTACTCTCGGGTAAAATGAAAAAATGGATCAACCGCAAATGACTTCAGTTTCACCTTCCTAACTCCGCGAAAAGTAAAAAGAAAACAGCAATTACAAAGAGATAAAGTTTAACGAGCGATTCGGTTCGATTTCGTCCATCGTCACGCGAGAATACGCCAAAATTCCTGAGTTATGCTATTTCAGTGCTACTTTTGTGCTACGGAAAAATAGAAAACTTCAGGAAGTTGGAAAGCTGGAAACCGCCAGCTAACTTCTCAAAACAACAGCGTTTCGTAGTTTCCAAGTTCGATGTCTGGAAAGCATCAACTAAAGGAGACAAGAAACATGCAGCCAGTAACCAAAAACAAAAATGAAAGTGTCGCAAATGTTCTAAAGCGTTTGCGCGAAAATGCACGTCTGACGACACGTCAGGCGGCGTCCATTGTGGGCGTAACCCACACGACGATTAGCCATTTTGAAAATGGGAAACGCGCCGTTGAAGGCTTTCGGGTGGAGCAGATGGTGAGGGCCTATGGCTACACGATGGAGCAGTTCGACAAGATCGCAGGCAACAAGACAGTTCTCAGTTTCAAAGACGACTGTGTATCAATGATTGGTTTCATGGATGACGAACAGCTCGCAGCCATTCGAGCAGTCATGTCTCAGATTTTGAAGCGACCAAAGGACCAAGGCATTGTCGAAATCAAGGGCGATGTGTCGCAAGAAACTCAAACGAACTAACAAAAACTAAATTTAACGGAGCAAACAATGGAATCTAAAATTACAAAAACAAATTTAAAGTCGAACCCAAAACCAAAATCAATCCGCATCAATTCTGAAGTCCAAAAGAAGGCCGAAAGACTTTTGCTTTCGGCAAATAAGAAGAAAGTCGGTCGCAAGATTAAGGTCGATCAATTGCTAAGTCTTGCACTCGATCTTGTGTCTGACGAACACATCAAAAAGCTGCAAGATCAGTCCTTGTCGAACGAAGACCGCAAAGAGCAATTGCGACAGCGGTATATAGAAATCCGTGGACCTATCTCCCGCGATGAGTTCACAGGCTTCATGCTAACAAAGGAGTTTTCTGGGTTTCTAGTAGAGCAGTCGCAAACTGCGAATGCTGCATAAACGAAAAGGCGGACTGCACGAAAATGCTGTCCGCCTTGAATCCTTCCGTCGAAGGAAAGGTAGAGAGTCGCTCTCTAACAATTACGATAAACGTAGGTCTGACAATTGTGCCGTGTGAAAGAAAAATCCCCACCTAAATGAAGGTCCCTAGCGTAGCTTTCATAATCAAAATAGTTTTGAGCCCAGGCTGGAAGTTCGCTCAGTTGCCCTGATTCGTCGAGCAGTTTAAATGCGAAGTCAGTCTCAGACTCAAAAGACCCCTGCCACTGTTCTAAAAACATTTCTTCAAGTCCCGAAATTTCAAAGTTGCTACCATCTTGGTTCTGATACCAGATCGAAAATGGTTCGCCATGTGCGACAATCAGTTTTGCAAGAGTTGAAACGCACTCTATATCGGGCCACTCACTTAGAGAGATTGAGTGGAAGCCTTCGTAATCGTGGACTGCCCACTCTTCGGCTCTGGATTCCGGCGATCTTTCCAACATGGATTTGATGTCTGCCTGAATTTCGTTTGCTTCTCGGTCAGCATTGATCCATTCGCCATGCAGTTGTCCTGCGTTGTAGGCAGCTAGACATGCGACGTAAATTCTAGGACTGGTTTGTTGTTCTTGGTTATTCATGGACTGCTCTCCTTCTAATGGTTTCAAAAAAACATTTTTCGCCCGCCAGGTACGCCCCAAGCTTGCTTGGCGGGGGGAAAATTAAGAGTGGTTGGCGCGGATTGCTCGATTTCTCGCTTAGGCCCTTGAGGGCCGATCATGAGGCATGACAGACACGAAGGGGCTGGCGGGACTCAGTGAAAAGAGAAATCGAATTTGCAAGACGTGAAAAGTGCGATTCAGAATGAAATCAAAGTTGCGAAGCAAGTTTGTCTATTGTGAGTATTTAAACCTGGAGGCTAGTGCCTCCAGGTTATCTCGAACCGCTTATGCGGTCTTAGTTTTTGGAGTGTATTCGGCTCCAAGGATTTGTTTGTAGTAGTTCACATGTTTTGAAATGCGAATTCCAAGAACGCTGTGGACGAGGTAATTGCCGTCTTGACTGAGAAAAATCACGGGTCGAGCAACTAAGCCGTAGATGTTAGGACGAGTAGTTTCTGACGATTGAACTGACGCCTTCTTTTCGAAAGGAAGTCCTAGAATCTTTTTATAAAGATTGATGGGCATTTCTATTTTTAGATCAGCTCCCAAGCGGTGCGTGATACTGCCGCGATCAGAGTTGAGATATACTTGTGGGTTCGCACTGAATCCTTGAGTGATTCGTGTCGCTTGAGCGGGTTTATTTTGAACTGTGTTTTCCATGACTTTCTCCTTGTGAAAGTTATTTTGTTTTTTGGCTTCGCTCTCTATCGAGTGGGCCTTTCACAAAGGGCAAGGCCCCGAAGTGAGAAGTTTGAGAGAGCGAAGGTGTTTACCCCGACCGACACACGAGAGCACCCGAGAGGTGCGGTAGAGGCAGAGGGCGTGACAGGAAATAGCCGTTAGGCCCTGGCGCAGACCGATGCAAAGGGAGGATTAGGAAAACGCTGTAGCGAGCGATCTTACAAAAGAAATTTCCTGGGAGATTTGTCTAAAACGGATTGAAAGAAGCCGACATGCAGGCCACGTTTTCAAATTTAAGCATTCCAGCAGTTCACTCTGATCAAAGCGCTTAAGTTATTGCACCACTTAAATATCAAAATTGAGGCCGATATTTGTTCATAAAGCGCCTCCTTCTCCTGCCTTTCGGCGTGGGTAAAAGGAGATCGTTTATGGAACAAAATCAAAACAACTACATCACTTTCGAAATGAATCTAAAATTTCAAATGGTATGTGGTGCTCGACATAACATTTGTTATGTGAGGCGCTGGATTATGTGGACTGTGCTCTTGATAAAGGTGATTTCAAGCCTTTACGGACATATCGCTACACATAATGCCGCTCCCGCGCTTCCGCCGTCTGAAATCTCAAGCTATAGCCGTCCTACGTCGAATTCCCGACGGGAATAGGAGTAGGACCA
>JAYUEN010000099.1:0-19819 GCA_043739185.1 Bdellovibrionales bacterium | reverse complement strand
TAAAATTAAAGTGAGAGCATTGAGATAGGGAGTGAGATGGCGGTAAAAAGCGATGCCTGAAATTCCGGGAAGCCCACAGAAAGCCTCAGGAACGCCATTCATTTCAATAAAAGCCAAAATCGCAAAAGCTAAAAGAAGCCATCTGCTCTCTTTGGGGCGCCAAGCTTGCCACAAAATCAAAATTGCAGCACCTAATGGCATAATGAGATTCAATGAGGGGCCTCGCCTCCAGAAAAACATAAAACTTTCTTTTAGTGGTTCAAGCCAACCAATGCCTTGCGTGGCAACGCACTTTAAAACATCGCGATTACTTGAAAAATAATTTATATGATGAGCAAATTGCAGCAGGCGAGGAAGTGATATGCTAAAGCCGGCACCAAGGATGAGGCCTAAAATTATCGAACGCCAACCCATCCAATATAACGAAGACAATACAATCAAAGCCACACTAATTGAAAAAACCACCAGGGCTTCAATGAATCCCTGAGAGCCAGCATAAAGACCTAAAATGAGTGCAAGCCCTAAACTCTTAAGCGTTAATTTTTTTTCAATTTGTAAAATCAAAAGTAGAATAAAAACCCAAGGAGCTAATAAATCAATATCTAGAAATACGATATCAACATAAAGACTCAAATAGTGAGCCATGCTGGCGGTGAGTGCTCCAATAATTAATATTGGTGTACTGAGATTAAGTAGACTCAAAGCCAAAACAACGCCGAAGATATAAAGCCAAATGCGGGCGAAAATTAAAAGATCGCGGGCTTTGTCGCCTAAATTATGAATGAGGTATTGAGTATTGATTGAGTTGAGATTGAAGTGCCCATCTAAAAACATCGGATAGCCGGAGCCTATATAGGGATTCCAGTTGGGCTTGCTTTGACCTTGAGAAGCTGAATGCGAAAAAAAATATTGTGCCGGAATATCCTGCCAAACGGTGGCGCCAGCATCCCAGCCGACAAATATTTTATTCATCGGCTCCTGACATTTTAAGTCTGGACCCCAAGCACGACATTGAGGGTAAATATTAACCACGCGCTGAGTGCCGACGGCAGTATAGCGAGGCGTGAGCATCAAGCCCCACGCTAAAAGTGCTGCAAGAAGAGAGTAAAGTAAGCTCAGCTTTATCGCAGCCCAAGTCATGAGTTACTCGCTTTCAAGACTTCTCAAAATCCAAATTGCTTTTTAAGGTCGTCGAGCTTTTTCTTGCCGAGGTCCTCAACGGCTTTCTTTTGTGTATTGCCGGCCTTGCTTTGGCCGTCAGTTACTTGGGTTTTGGCTTTGTCGATTTCGGCCTGTTTGGCTCCGAGCTCGCCCTTGATTTTGTTCTGTTCGTCTGAAACCTGTGACATCAGTTTGGCGCGCTCGCCACCGATTTTGCTATCAATTAGGGCTTTAAGTTGGGCTTGAGCCTCACTGATTTTGGCCTGAATCTGTTTTTGAAAAGCTGACTGCAGATCGTGAGCGACATTGGTGTCGATATTAAATTTTAAGGCGCTCCAGGGGCCTGAAGCACTGGCTTGAACTCCGACTTTTGGAATATCATGAAAAGCCTTCTTTAATAGATCGTCGAGCACACTTTGTTTAGCTGCGATATTGTAGTCGATTTTTTGAAATTCAGTTTGCGATGCAAGGTTGACGTTTTCACCCTTGAGTTCAATTTTGAATTTTGAATTGGCTTCTGCGGATTTAAAGCCGATTTGCACATCATTTGATTTGAGCAAATCTTTGTTGGCGACCTTTATCGTATCGATACCAAGATCGAGGGATTCAAGAGGATCGTCGCCTCTGTGGTCAATGGTGAGTAGACCATGTACGCCAAAAAATTCTTGTTTTGGAAAATCACCTTGAAATGAAAGTGTTGTGGCTGCCCCTGCGAGGTCTTGGTCGTTGGTGAGGTTTTTAAGTTCGCCCTTCATATTGCCAGAGAATTCAGAGTCCGAAGCCTTTGATGATAGGGCGGCTTTTTGAAGCCAGAAAAGGGGGTAAGAATGAGGTCTCCCGAAGGCGTAGTTTTTACCCTTAGCTCGTTGCTCGGGTTTTAATTTTTTAGATTCATCTTCAGCTTTTTGAGCAGTGGTTTTCTTTGGCGGAATATATTGTCTCGCCTTATTCATATAAAATTGCGCAGACTTCAATTTTGAAAGTGTTGACGGGCCAAATAGAACCCTGGCAATGGTATCGGTATCAAGTTTTGGGATTTTGAGTTTGCCTTCAAGATCCTTCATATCGCTTTGAACAAGCGATTCGATTTCTTTAGGGATATTATTGTATTTATTAAAATCAGTATTGAAAGCGTCAGTTGTTTCTTTAATGATTTTGTATTTAGAATTTGCGTCGTTGACTATGCTTGTAATCTGTTGAATCGAAGCTTGAAGTTCAGCAGGATTATTGAGATTGCCAGGCTTTACATTTTTAATTCGTGTTTGTAGCTCTTGAATTTCTTTATCTTGTGGGAGCTTTTTGATGCGCTCTTGCCATTCCTTTTGTTTGCCGCTGAGCTCAGCTTGAAGTTCTTTGATGCGAGCTTCTGATTTTAAATTGGCTTCAACATTTTTAAGTTGATCTTTGGGGTCGGCTCCACCAAGTAGGCCTGCGATATCGCCAAAAACATTGCCTGAAAATTCTTTTTCGGCATTTTCAAGTGCTTGGCCTGAGACTTTTTCAAGCTTACTTTCGCTCGGTGGATCTTTCGGAAGAATATGCCCGGGAGATGAGCGGTGCGAGGCGATTTCAACACCGAGAATAGAGGCTTCGTGAATGACGACCTTTCCTCTTAAGAGTGCATCCCAAAGCATTTGCCATTTGATTTCGCCGATTTGAATTTTGTTTGTGCTCGGATTCTCAATGTCGGTGATTTGAATATTTTCGATTTGTAGTGAGGCATCGAAAAAGCTGGTGTGCACGGATCGAATATCAACTTCTGCTCCATTGGCGTGGGTGAGGCCGTACTCAAGACCTTTTTTGAGATGATGATCAAAGAAGAATTTAAAGTAGAGGGCTGTGACCGCAATAATAATTGCGATGGGCACGACAGCTTCTGTTCGTATGGGGCCTTTGACTTTCGGTGCTTTTTTGATGGTGGTTTGTGTGCTCATATTTTTTTCCTCTGAGTTAGCCGGCGATTGCGTCATATTTTGCGTACCATTGGTAGAGCGAGGTTGCCTTGACGAGCTTCCAGAATTTGGTGTCTTGAAATTTTGCTAAGATAGTTTGGCGGTATTTGTGAACACCAATTTTGGCGATTAAGAAAATCAGGGGCGAGAGCAAGAAGCCGAGAATTCCTGAGCCCATCACGAGACTATTATAAAATTTGGTCAGCGGAACTAAAGGCATATTATAGAGCTCGGTGAAAAGTGGTTTCAAAGCTTCGATTTCTAAAACGCTTTGGCCAAGTGAATTGCAAACTGGATCAAGTAGGTAAGCTACAAAAGCAAAGAAGAAAGCTGAGATGAAGGCTGCTCCAATTTGGACTCTGAAGAATAGCATGATGAGAATCACTGCCAAACCTTGAAGGGAGAGAATCGGGGAGAAGCCTAAGATGAATCCGAGCGCGATTCCGCTTGCGATTTGGTTGCTTCCGGTTTCTGAATTTAAGAGCTTTAGAAAGCCAAAGAACTGTTTAAGGAGTAAGGTCATTTTTTACCTCTTATTAATTAATGTTCAGTACGTCTAGTAGTTGTTACTTCGGTTTTTATCGTAGAAGGCAATGAATGTGATCTCACAATTTCATTTAAATCAAAGATGGCTTGTTTGCTTCCGGCAAAAGCTTCTTCGCACATATTATTAATGCGATCTTTTAATTTTTTAATTGAGTCGTAATTATTAACTAAGTTCGAATCACCATGCGGAAGAGTGAGAATTTCAGAGTGTTCGGTTTTTAGCTCGTCGCCGCGAATATAAAGCTCTTCAAACATTTTTTCACCGGGCCTGAGACCAGTATAAATAATAGGAATCTCATCGTCAGATTTACCCATTAAAGCAATAAGGCTGCGCGCGATTTCAAGAATTTTTACTGGCTCACCCATTTTTAAAATACTGATATCGCCTGGATTTGAAATGGTCGCGGCTTTTAGCACTAATGATACCGCCTCTGGGATTAGCATGAAAAAGCGGGTGATTTCTGGGTGCGTGATGGTGATCGGGCCACCCTCCATAATTTGATTTTTAAGCAGCGGAATGAGGCTCCCGCTGCTGCCGAGGACATTGCCGAATCTGACTGAGCAATACATTTTTTTGGTTTCAAAAGCACTCATCGCAACTAGTAATTCGCAGACGCGTTTGGTGGCGCCCATGATGCCTGCGGGATTGACGGCTTTATCGCTTGAAATCAAAACAAAGTTGCTAACATTGATCTCTTTGCAAATCTCTAAAAGTATTCGAGTCGCTTGTACATTATTAATTATCGACGAATATGGATTGGCCTCTACCAAATGCACATGTTTATAGGCGGCAGCGTGAAAGACAACTTCAGGAGCATATTCCTTAAGTGCAAGTCTTAGAGTTTTTTGATCTTTGATATCAATAAGTAAGGGAACGACCTTCTCAGATTCATTGTTAGTGAGTCTTAGTTCATTGTCGATTTCATAAAGGCTAAACTCTGCGTGATCAAGAAGTAGAAGTCTGGCGGGTTCATGGGACATAATTTGCCTGGCAAGTTCGCTTCCGATTGAACCACCAGCACCGGTTACGAGAATTTTTTTGCCTTTGATCATGGCTTTAACGCTGGTGAGATCCATTTGGCAGCGAGAGCGGCCGAGAAGATCAGAGAGGTCGACATCTCGGTAGAACTCCATATTTTTATTTTGCGATAAACTTGAAACCAAGCGTGGGCGAATATTAAATTGTCTGGTGATTTGTACGATATCACGAAGTAAGCCGCTTGGGAGTTGGCCAAGAGCTACGACAAGTTCAGAAATTTGTTGAGATTGAATGAGTCTGGCGAGATCTTCGCGCGTACCCAATACCGGAATACCTTGAATATTCATACTGCGCTTTTCGCGGTCATCATCGATAAAGCCCACGACATGAGTATTGAGTGCGGGATCCATCTTGAAACGATGTGCGATTAAGCGGCCGTTTTGACCCGCGCCAAAAATAAGAGTGCGCTTTCCTTGAACCGTGGGGCTTGCATTTCGATGTTCGATTTGCAAACGACGCAATAGTCTGATGCCAGTTAGGCCCAGAGTTACTAAAATTCCATCAATGATATAAAAGGTACGAGGCAATCTTGCGAAATGATCGGGGATGAAAAAGGTAAAGAGAACGATGAGTGCTGAGGAAACCACACAGGCTTTAATAATTTGAAAGGCGTCGTTGGCTGAAATATAGCGCCAAATCACCGAATAACAATTTAGAAAATATAGGCCCAGAAGTCTGATTAGTAAAATCACCGGGAGATACATGAGAAGTGCGTGCAAATGATCGTAGTATTCATCGCTTCTGAGTCTGAGATACAAGCTTGCAAAAGCTGAAATCAAAATAACGCCAATGTCGGCGATCAAATGCAGAAAGGAGACGCGCTTATCGAGATGAAATTTACTCACAATTCTTTTCAAGATTCATCCTTTGAATCTCAAAACTATAGGCGAGGCTTTTCGAAAATTCAATAGACCTCTTGCATATTAATCGTGAGATAAAATGAAGGAATCCGCTCCAGATCAAGGAGTGAAGGTAAAAAAAAGGCGAAGAATACATAAAATGTATTTTGAGTCTTATTTTTACCTGAAGACGAAGAGCTGGAGCGGATTACAAGGCTTTAGCCACGATTTAATATGCAAGATGTCTTTGCAGATTGATCGCAGTTTTTCGAATTTGCTGTGGCTTTTTAGCTACGTTTTAGCAGGGATTTTAAGCTGTTTTAGAGCCTGGCAAGAAAGCTCAATGTCGGAGAGGACAAAGAGGTGAATGCCGGGAGCGCCAGCCTTTTTGAGATCTGCGATAAGATTCAAAAAACAATCAATAATTTGCTGCTCATTGCCTTTTGGGTCATCTGGCAGCGAATTTAAGAGCTTTTTTGGAAGGGAAAATCCAAATCTCTGGGCCATTCGCTGAGCTTGGGCTTTTGAATTTAAGATCCGGGCGCCTGGCAAAACCGGTGTATCAAGGCCCGCGCGGGCTGAGCGATCTAAAAACTCAGAGTAAGAATCAGCATCACAAAGCATTTGGGTGATGGCGAATTCTGCGCCAGCGAAAACCTTTTGTTTGAAAAACTCAATGCGCTCAGATTTGTCGGTGGCATCAGGATAAACCGCGGCTCCAATACAAAAATCGGTGGCTTCACGCTTTTCGACTTTATATCCTGTGCGCTCTAAATATTCACCTTGATTGAGGCGCGCAATTTGTTCGATGAGTTGGTAAGCGTAAGGGTATGAACCGGGTCTCGGTGTAAAATTGCTTTCGCCCACAGGAGGATCGCCTCTTAAGCCTAAAATATTTCGGATGCCGAGATAATGGTGATCCATCAATTGGTTTTCGACTTCTTCAGGTGTTAGGTCTCGACAAGTAAAATGCGCAATACAGGGACGATTGAATTTTTCTTTGATGATTTGTGCGATCGGGAGGCTGCCGCCGCGAAGGCTTCCGCCGGCGCCTTTGGTTACGGCAAGAAATTGTGCGCCACCAGCAGTAAGTTGATTGATTTGCTTAATAATCTCAACAGGACTTGAACCATTTCTCGGCGGAATCACTTCGGCTGAAACCGTAAAAGCATTGAGCTTTAAAATTTCGGTGATTTTTTTATCTGGTTCGTAAGCGAGCAATTCGGTCTCCACGATTAGACTCCAAAATACTTGGCGTCGGGATGATGAAAGACGATTGCTGAAACGCTGGCTTCGGGATCCATCATATAGCCTTCAGTGAGTTGCACGCCAATATCCGGTGGATTTAGGAGTTCAAAAAGTCCGGTTTGATCTTCAAGTCTTGGGCAGGCTGGATAGCCAAAAGAAAATCTTTTGCCGCGATATTTAGCCTGAAAGCGGTCCATCATAGTGAGCGTCGGAGAGTCTGGAAATGCCCAGCTGGTGCGGATAAACGAGTGCAGGTATTCAGCGAAAGCTTCCGCTGATTCGATCGCAAGGGCTTGCAAAATATGTGATCTTAAAAATTCACCCTTGTCTTTGAGTCTTGATGCCTCTTCGCGAACTCCACGTCCGATTGAGGTCACAAAAAAACCAACATTGTCATGATCTTCAAAATTTGGCGAAACGTAATCGCTTAGACACATAAAATCTGGCTTAATTTGGCGTTCAAAATTAAAGCGCATCGGCGACGCTTTTTGGTCGCCAGAGTAAATGCAAAGGTCATTTCCTTCACTGGTCGCTCGAAAAAACCTGTAAACCGCCTGTGGCTGCATTTGCGGAGTATGTTTATAAATTTCTTTTACTTCTTCGACGGCTTCCCAAATTTCAAGAGATCTCGGATCTTCCTCTTTTATGATTTGGCGAACGGCCAGTTCTTTGCTGGCTTTTTCAAACTGTTTAGCAATACGGGCTTTGATACCTAGGTGGCGGGTATAGAGCATGAGAGGATTTATATATTTCCAGATATGTTCGACTGGAGTCTGACGATCGATATGTCTTAAGTAATCTGGCGGCTGAGGAATTTCTGAAGGGCCTAATTGTTTAATTTTCTCAGAGCGAAGTTTCGGATTTCGTAGTGGAGCTGAGCTTACCGCTTGAGTATTTTCAGGACCGAGACCTTCAGTTTGTTTTCTGATTTTGTCGAGTTGTAAATTAATTTCTTTAAAGCCTTCTTTGTCCATTACTTTTCCCGCAAGATCGAGACCGTTCATGGCATCGGATGCGTAAATGACGGCTCCATCATAGGCTTTGAGAATTCTTTTTTCAGTGAAATTTCTTGATAGGGCGGCTCCGCCAACTAACATCGGGATTGAAATGCCGGCGCGCTTTAAGTCTTCAGCGGTTGTGACCATTTGCTGAGCTGATTTAACTAGAAGCCCTGAAAGGCCTATCATATCTGGCTTTTCAGCGCGAATGGCTTGAATGAGTTGCTCAGGCGGAATTTTAATTCCGAGATTTACTACGTGAAAACCATTATTTGATAAAATAATATCAACGAGATTTTTACCGATATCGTGCACATCGCCCTTAACAGTTGCGAGCACTATCTTACCTCGAATCGAGATATCGGTTTTCTCCATATATTTTTGTAAGTGATTGACCGAGGCCTTCATCACTTCAGCAGATTGCAAGACTTCGGCAACGATGAGTTTATTATCGTTGAAAAGTTTACCAACTTCATCCATGCCCTTCATAAGGGGGCCATTGATTATATCGAGGGGCTTTGTGGTTTTTCGGGCCTCTTCGAGATCTTCGACCAAGCCTTCTTTGGTGCCTTCAACAATATAAGAGGCCAGGCGTTCATTGAGAGGAATGAGGTTCTTGTCTTTTTTAGCCTTGGCTTTTCGCTCACGAAATTGTGCTGCAAAATTGGCGATGGGGTCATCACCTTTATTGAAGAGCAAATTAGTAGCCAGTTCAATTTCATGAGGTGGCAGAGTGGCATAGCGCTCAAGCTTTTCAGAATTAACAATTGCGAGATCAAGGCCGGCTTGAACGCAGTGGTAAAGAAAAACTGAGTTTAGGACTTCGCGCCCGGCACTTGGTAGGCCAAAGCTTACGTTTGAAATTCCGAGTATGGTTTTGACCTGTGGATATTTCTGTTTGATTAATCTTATGCCCTCGATCGTCTCAACAGCTGAACCAGTATATTGTTCATCGCCACTGGCGCATGGGAATACCAGAGGATCAAAGTAAACATCTTCGAGAGGAAAATCATATTTGTTCTTAAGTAATTCTACAATTCTAGTGGCGACTTCAAGTTTTCTTAGTCTGGTAATGGCCATCCCTTGTAAAGGGTCTTCATCGATTGTGCCGATCACCACAGCTGCACCGAATTTTTTAGCTAGAGGAATGACTCGCTCAAAGCGCTCTTCTCCATCTTCAAGATTAATTGAATTGATGATGGCTTTGCCTTGGCAATAGGTGAGAGCTTTGGCAATAACATCATCATCAGTTGAATCAATCATGATCGGTGCTTTGATTTTTTTAATTACAAATTCATAGAATTTGAGGACGTCTGCCATTTCATCGCGGTCAGGATTTGCGAGGCAAATATCGATGATTTGCGCTCCGGATTTGACCTGAAGCTTAGCGATTTCAGAAGCCTCTTCAAATTTATCAGAGGTAATAAGTTCTTTGAATTTTCTTGAGCCAATGACATTGGTGCGTTCGCCAACAATGACGGGCCTTAACTCATCGGTGATTTCAAGATAATCAATTCCTGAGAGATTTGAACGTCTAGCTTTAGAGAAAGTTCTAGGAACTTTTCCACGAGCGAGTTCTGAAAAAGCTTTGATATGCTCAGGTACAGTGCCACAGCAACCGCCAATGAAGTTGATCCAGCCTTGTTCAATAAAATGCCCTAAGACTTTACTCATCATCTGCGGATTTTCGCGGTATTTGCCGTCTTCATCGGGAAGTCCTGCATTCGGCACACAAGCAATTCGGCAAGGAGCAAGCTGAGCTAGAGAGCGAATATGATCGGTCATAAATTCGGGACCGGTCGCGCAGTTGATCCCCATATATAGTAAATCGCGATTCGAAAAGCTTGCCATAAGAGCGTCGATGCTTTGGCCTGCGAGCATGGTGCCCATATTTTCAATCGTGCCTGAAATCGCAACTGGAATTTTTTCGCCTTTTTCTTCAAAGACTTTATCAATACCTATAAGTGCGGCTTTGATATTACGAGAGTCTTGGCAGGTCTCGATTAAGAAATAGTCGGCTCCACCATCAAAAAGGGCGAGACATTGCTGATAAAAGTTTTCGATGAGTTCATCAAAAGTGATTCCGCCGGTAACTGAGATGGCTTTGGTGGTCGGCCCAACCGAGGCAGCTACGAATCTGGGTTTGTCAGGAGTGCTGAATTTCGCCGCAGCTGCGCGGGCGAGTTGGGTTGCTTTGAAATTTATTTCGTAGGTTTTGTGGCTGAGATCATACTCAGCAAGGACGATTGGCGTTCCACCAAAAGTATTTGTTTCGATGATATCACAGCCGACCTCGAGGTACATTTCGTGAACTTTGCTTACGGCCTCAGGCTTAGATAGTACAAGGTTCTCGTTGCAGCCCTCGAGAGCCTCGCCGCCGAAATCTTTGGCTGTCAGATTCATATTTTGTAGAGCTGTGCCTGTAGCACCATCGAGCACGAGGATGCGTTGATCTGAAAGCTTTAAGAGAAGTTCGGTACGTTCTTTTCTGTTCATTGAATGAAATTTCACAGTATGTCGAATTTTAGTGAGATGCAAGGGGCTTTGGCGGAGGCTTGGTGCTGAGCTTCGATCTCCCCCAGCCGCACGTTGGTACAATGAATCAACTTTGTGGTGTTGTAAGAAAGCAGCTAACGTATTGCGCCAGTTGCGAGTTTTATGGGTTTGCAAGTCTTAGGCTTTTTATATAGAAATAATGACTTAAGATATGTCGTAATTTCGTCTATGTAGGAACACCAAATTTGAGTTCACTGAAGTCCAAATATTTCACCCAATTACTCGAGAATTTAAAATCTCATAATTCAGTTATCGGAATCGTAGGGCTCGGTTATGTTGGTCTCCCTTTGCTTTTAAGATTTGCTGAAGTCGGCTTTAAAGTATTGGGTTTTGATATTGATGAGAAAAAAGTACAGAGCCTTAACTCTAGCAAAAGCTATATTGCCCACATAAGTTCTGAAAGTATTTCTGGGGCTCGTAGCAAATTTGAAGCGACTAGTGATTTTAAGCGCGCGCGCGAAGCTGATGTTTTAATTATTTGTGTGCCGACTCCACTCAATAAATACCGCGAACCTGATTTGAGTTATGTCACTGGCACAATGGATTCTCTGGCCCCTCATTTAAGAAAGGGCCAAGTCATTTCACTTGAAAGCACAACCTATCCGGGGACAACTGAAGAGGAGCTAAGGCCTCGAATTGAAAAGCAGGGCTTCGTAGTTGGCGAAGATGTGTTTTTGATTTTTAGCCCTGAGCGAGAAGATCCGGGAAATGAAAAATTTACGACTCGAACTATTCCGAAAGTTTGTGGTGGAGTGACTCCGCAATGCTTAGAAATTGGCGTGGCACTTTATGGAGCCGTCATTGATCTTGTTGTGCCCGTGAGTTCAACTCAAACTGCAGAGATGGTGAAGCTCCTAGAGAATATTCACCGAGCCGTAAATATTGGTTTAGTGAATGAGATGAAGATTGTCGCAGATCGCATGGGAATTGATATTCACGAAGTCATACGTGCTGCGAGCACTAAACCATTTGGGTTTACACCCTATTATCCGGGTCCGGGATTGGGTGGGCATTGTATTCCGATTGATCCATTTTATTTGACCTATAAGGCGCGTGAGTATGGCCTCAATACCCGCTTTATTGAATTGGCTGGTGAAGTGAATACCAATATGCCTCATTGGGTGATTGCAAAACTTAGCGATGCTTTGAATGTGCGTAGTAAACCCGTGAAGGGCTCGCGTATTTTGGTTTTGGGTATTGCCTATAAAAAAAATGTCGATGATATGAGAGAGTCGCCGGCAGTTGAGCTCATGGAGCTTTTGCGTGAGCGTGAAGCAATTGTACATTATTCTGACCCCTATGTTTTGAAATTTCCTAAAATTCGCAAGACGCATTTTGAATTAGAGAGTGTCGTTTTGACTGGCGCAGTGCTGGCCTCTTATGACTGTGTTTTGCTCGCCACCAATCACGACAAATTTGATTATAAACTGATTGAACAAAACGCCCAGCTGATTGTTGATACTCGGGGTGTTTATTTGAAGCCTTCTGATAAAATTGTGAAGGCGTAAGGAGAGATGATGGAGATGATTCCGTTTTTAGATTTAAAACCACAATATAAAGAACTTGAAGTTCCTATTAATAAGCGCATTCAAACGATTTTAAATCATGGACAATTTATTTTAGGGCCTGAAGTTTTAGAGTGTGAAAAGGCTTTGGCAGAATTCACCGGCAGTCCCTATTGCTTGAGCATGGCCTCAGGTACGGATGCTTTGATTGTGGCTTTGATGGCCATTGATATCAAGCCGGGTGATGAAGTCATCACCACCTCGTTTTCATTTTTTGCGACTGCTGAAGTGATAAGCCTTTTGGGAGCTAAACCAATTTTTGTTGATATTGATCCTAAGACTTATAATTTGAATCCAGCATTGATCGAGGCTGCGCTTACTAAGCGGACGAAAGCTATTATGCCAGTTTCATTATATGGCCAGGTTGCCGATATGGATGAGATCAATGCCATTGCTGAAAAGCATGGTTTAACTGTCATCGAAGATGCGGCGCAAAGTTTTGGTGGAGTTTACAAATCAAAACGCAGTTGCAATGTTTCAAAAATTTCAGGCACTAGTTTTTTTCCGGCAAAACCGCTAGGCTGTTACGGCGATGGTGGGGCGGTTTTTACGACAGATAAGAGACTCTATGATCGCATGGCGCGTATTCGCGTGCACGGACAAGAGAGTCGTTACAACCACGTCGAAATCGGCATCAATGCAAGGCTTGATACCATTCAGTGCGCGATCATTACTGAGAAGCTGAAGCGCTTTCCTTGGGAATTGAAAAAACGCGATGAGATTGCCGGCAAGTATACGCAAGCCTTTAAGGCGCTTGAGGGCAAATTGGTGACTCCATATGTTCGCGCCGGCAATACTTCTGCTTGGGCTCAATACACCGTATTGGTTGATAAGCGTGATGAGTTCGCGTTGAAACTCAAAGAACGTGGAGTTTCAACTTCAGTTCATTATCCATCAGCGATACATCATCAGCCAGTTTATAAAGATATCAAAGATCAATTTCATTTGCCTGAAACCATGAATGCAGCGGCAAAATGTATCAGTCTGCCGATGTATCCAGATTTGACTGAAGAAAATCTTGCGCGTGTAATTTCAGGAGTACTGGACGTCATGAAGTGAATTTAGAAGCCCAGGGCCAGAAGGCTTTACCAATTTTATTCTTTCTCTATGCGATCTCACTGCTAGTGAGTATGGCCGGGATGGAGATTTTTTCTTGGACGATTGCGGTCTTGGTCTTAGTAATTGCGGTGTCTCAGATTATCAATCATCGCCAAAGTGTGGGTGAGATTTTTCTCTTTGTCGATTATGCATTGATCGCGCTTTTTATTGTAATTGTTCTTGGCGCGTTTTTGACAGCTCCACCTTCGCCGCCGGGAAATTCTACGATTACAATTATCGGAACGGGTCGCTGGATATTGTTGTTCTACCTGCTTCGCCTCGGCCTTCATTGGTCCTTTCACGATAATGCACAATATGCTTTCAACTTTATTCTGACTGCCGCTGGCGTTATTGGCGTCTATGCCGTAGTTCAACATTTTACGGGCTTAGATCTCATGCGAGACACACACGATGCTGTTCAATTCATGGGTAACCGCGAAGATGGCTCAGCGATTTATCGCTCCGCCGGTTTTTTTAGTAGCCCAATGAGATATGGTAATTCTTATGGGCTTTTGATCTTCTTTCCGATTGCGGCCCTTATTGTGGTAAAACATAAATCAAAACTATTTACTTCGCTTATGGTTTTTAGTGCTTCTTTGCTTGCCTTAAGCTTGGTGACGACCTTGGTTCGAGGCGTTTGGCTTGGCGTAATTGTTGGAATTATTTTTATGAGCTTTTATTCTGGAAGGAAAAAAGCGATCGCAATTATTTGCGGCTTGTTGATTTTCTTGGGAATAGTTGGGGCAGGGGTTCCGACCGTACGAGCGCGACTGCTCGCGGCCGCTAATAATTTTAGTTATGATGATTCAAGAGTGAAAATTTGGCGCGCTAATATTGAGATTTTTAAAGATCACCCCTTGATTGGCGTTGGCAATAATCAAAACGAATTTGTTATCGGCGATTATTTTAAAAAATTGGGAATTGAAAACGGCCAATTGGGCCATGCCCACAATACTTATTTTCAGTTTTTGTCAGGCACGGGTGCTATCGGATTTAGTTGTTATATGTTTTTCATACTTTATTTTTTATGGATTTCAATTCGTTTGCTACGGATGATTCCTGAGCGTTTTGAATGGCACCGAGCCTTGGTTCTGGGCGCAATTGGGGCGCAGGTTTTTCTTCATGTCGGCGGGCTTACAGAGCCCAGCTTTAAGCATGCAGAAGTAAAGCATATGTTTTTATTTATTCTAGCGGTTGTCGCGACACTTTATTGCAAATACCGTGACGAGCATACTCTGTTGATTCGAAGGCCCGCCAATGAACGTCCTGGTAGTCACGGTATTTAAGTTATGACAACTGCTCCACTTAAAATTTGGATATTAGAAATTGGCGAGCCCTTACCCATAGAATCTGGCGTGCGCTTGCACCGTTATGGCCAGTTTTCTAAGTGGTTGGCAGCCCAAGGCCAAAGTGTGACTTGGTGGACCTCAAGCTTTTCTCATGCACCAAAAATGAATTTTGTTTCAGAGGATTGCGAAAAAATCTGTGATGGCGTCAGGCTCAAATTTATTTATGGCAAAGGCTATCAGCGAAATATTTCATTTGCCCGCATTAAACACCAGGCTGATTTTGCTCGCGGCTTTTTAGAGCAGGCAGAGGAATTTATTAAAGTAGAGCGACCAGATGTGATCATGGCACCTATTCCGACCATTGATGGGGCCCATGCGGCAGTTGTATTTGGATTAAAACATAAAATACCAGTGATCGCTGATATTCGTGATTTGTGGCCAGATGAAATTAGGGATCTAGCTCCGCTAGCTTTAAGGCCGCTGGCCGAGCTGGCACTTTTTAATGCCTATCGAAAATTGCAATTTGTTTGTGCCGGCGCTTCTGCCATTTGCGGAGTCTCCCGCTCCTATTTAGATTACGGCCTAAAATACTCTCGCAGACGTAGATCTTCAGACTTAAATTTAGGCGTCGATTTTGTTTTCCCACTTGGGTATTCAGAGCAAAATATTGCGAAAGATGCCGCTGCAGCGGCTGAGAAGTGGTATGGCGAATTGGCGATTCCGGCGGATGCCTTTTTAGTATGTTTTTTTGGTACTATCGGCAAATATTTTGATCTCGGTACGGTCATTCATGCAGCCCGCGAACTCGGAAACAATTTTTATTTTGTCCTGGGCGGTGCCGGGAGCTCTCTGAATGAGTATAAGACAAGAGCAGCAGGTCTAAAAAATGTGGTTTTTACAGGATGGCTCGATGCCGCTCAAATGCAGACTGTGATGAAGCACGCATCCGTAGGACTTGCGCCCTATTCTACGAGTGCAAGGATGTCGCTACCAAATAAGCCGTTTGAATATATGTGCGCGGGTCTGCCGGTGGTTTCAAGTATTCAACATGAACTTAAAGAAATCTTAGCTGTCAATAAAGCAGGAATCTCTTACCACGCCGATTCTTACCGAGAGCTCTATTCGGTCTTAAGAAAATTGCGAGATGATCAGTCACTTCGCAAAGAATTGGGAGCCAATGCGCGAGCACTTTTTGAAAGAGAATATACGACCGAAAAAGTTTTCGTAAAGGCCTTTGCCCAGATTCGCCGAGTGATAGAGGCGAAAAATGCTTGAGCGCTTTTCTGAAAAGAAGATCCTGGTGCTTGGAGCGGGCGGCCAAGTCGGTGAGGCATTAAAGCTTGAGTTGGGCTCACGAGCTATTTTGGTGGGCCCTGATATTCTAGATTTATCTAAGCCTTTAGAGCTTCGTTCGCGTATTTTAAGTATGAAGCCCGAAGTGGTGATCAATGCGGCGGCTTATACGCAAGTCGATCAAGCCGAAAAAGAAGAAGAATTGGTTTCATTGATCAATGCTCATGCTCCATTAGAAATTGCAAAGGCTTGTTATGAGTTGGGAGCAAGCTTTCTGACTTATTCAACGGACTATGTTTACTCAGGTGGCGGTCTTAAGCCCTGGGTTGAAGAGGATCCGGTTGCACCTCTGAATGCCTACGGGCGCTCAAAAGCCTTGGGTGAAAAGCTCTTGGTAGAATGGGCACCCCGTGATTTTCGCTATCTGATTTTACGCACGTCTTGGGTTTATTCATATTTGGGGCGCAACTTTGTTTTAACCATGCTCAAGCTTGGCGCTGAACGCGCAGAACTCAAAGTAGTTAATGATCAAATTGGAGCTCCAACTTATGCTCCTGATTTGGCGGCAGCTAGCATTGCTCTGATTGAAAAATTGCATGATAAGTCGGCTTTGTCTGGCATTTACAACTGTGCGAATGGCGGCGAAACTTCGTGGTTTGAGTTTGCGCAAGAGATTTTTAGCTGCGCTCAAAGACATGGGCTCGCGCTGAAAATTCAGAAAGTCTTAGGAATTCAAAGTTCTGAATACCCGACGCCAGCTCGGCGGCCACTCAATTCTCGTTTGAATCAAACAAAGATTTTTGAAAAATGTGGGTTGAAACTTCCGCACTGGAAGCTTGGCTTAGAGCAATGCATAGGGCAGATTGTAAACAGCAAGGGTGTGGCAAAATGATTCACAGAAACCTACCGATTTCAGGATTGATGCTCATTGAGTCTAAGGAATTTCGCGATGAGCGCGGTTTTTTTACTGAACGCTATAATCTAGAGGCGTTTCGGCGTGAGGATTTCAACGAAGTATTTGTACAAGATAATTTCTCGCGCTCTTTGCCCGGTGTTTTACGAGGGCTTCACTATCAATACGACAAGCCCCAAGGAAAACTTGTGAGCTGTACGCGTGGGCGAATTTTTGATGTCGTGGTTGATCTGAGGCATTCCGAACCCACTTTTGGAAAGCACTTTGGTGTGGAGTTAAGTGGGGAGAAAACTCTCGCCCTTTGGATTCCACCTGGCTTTGCTCACGGATTTTGTGTTTTAGGTAATGAGCCGGCTGATGTTTTATATAAAATAACTTCTGTTTATAATGCCAAGGGTGAATTAGGTTTACGTTACAACGATCCAAAGTTTGAAATCAGCTGGCCGGTTTCGTCGCCACTTCTTTCGGGCAAAGATCAAGTGACGCCAGGCTTTGCCGAGTATCTCGCATCGCCGCTTGCAAAAACCGAATGGTGGAAGCTTAAGGCCGATTTTTAAAGGCTACCCAGAAGCCGCAATTTTTCCTTGATCTCTCGAAGGATGCTATTTGGTAATTTGCCAATCTCAGTTATGAAGCGGCGATTGTCGATTGAGCGATTTTGATCAATCATGACTTCACAATCTTCACTATTGCCGGCGATTTTTCGTGGCAGGGAGATCCGTATCAAACTTTCGCCGATCAGGCGAGTTGTGCATGGTAAAACCCAGGTTGAAGGGTGACCAATTTCATTTAAATAATCTGTTTGAACGACAACTACAGGTCTGACTTTGCCAGCTTCGGTTCCTGAACTTGGGTTTAAATTGGCAAGATATAAAAATCCATGTTTAATTTTTGGAGGAGCTTCACTCATCGAGTCCATCATCTGTGAGTTCATTTAATTCTTGCAATTCGATATCACTGAATTTTCGAGCCTTTTCTGATGCCTCTTTATATGAAGCTCGTAAGGCATTGCGATCAGTTGTTTCCTTTAATAAAAATAGGCCCCGCCTAATCACCTCTACTTTTGATTTGGCCTTAAGAGACTTCATCAAATCGTTTACGAGTTTCAATTCATGTGGCGGCAAAGTAATGCTCGATTTGGTATTTGTTTTCATACCTTTATAATACCACAAACTGGAGTTCAATGAATAGATATTTTCGGGCTTCGTGTCTCCACGATAATGCATGTGATTGCAATGGCTTGGGGTGTAGGGGTAGTCGATCATATAGACTACAGTTGAAGCAATAGAAATGCCGGCGGAGGAACGGCCCGACGGTCTTGAGGGGGCTTGCTGGTTCGCTTTTCGAACCTTGGGAGTTCGACTAGGCCCTCTGAGAAAATACAACTTCCTAGGTTGTACTTTCTCAGAGGGCCTCTCTCGACATCAACTAAGCCTTGGGTAGTATCAATTTTACGATCGTGCTCTTGCCACGGATACTTTCAATCTGAAGTTTTCCGCCAGCTGACTCAAGAGTTGATTTTGCGTGAAAAACTCCAAGCCCATTGCCATTTTTTCCGAGAGTGAAATTGGCTTCGCCGATGCGTGAGAGAAATTCAGGGGCGATGCCTACTCCATTGTCGGTAAGGCTCAGTTCAATGTGGTCAGGGTGCAAAACCAATTCAAACTTTAAAACTGTGCCTTTGGCTTCAATCGAATTGTTCACCAAATTTGATAGGATCCTTGCCAGCTCTGAATTACTTAGCGATACCAAAATTTCTGCAGCTTGATCTACAAACTCTATAGTTAAGTCTTTGCGATTGTGAAACTCGAGGCGCTTTTCTTGAATCACCTGAGCAACGCAATCTTTGACGTTGGTATTTTGCAGCGAAGCCTTTTGCCGGGATTTCTCAAGAAGATCATTGGCAATATCTTCTATACGTTTGATTGCGCTTCTAACCAAATTTTTCTTCTCGGGAGCGACATCATCTAAACTTGCCGCCAAGAAATTAAGCGCGGTGAGTGGAGAACGTATGTCGTGCGCCACTTGACGAGAGAGTTCAAGCACGGCTCGACTTTTCTCGGCTTCAACTAATTTAAGTTGAAACTCATTGAAACTTTCGGCCATTGAAAAGGCGGCATTCCAGGCCTCATTGAAATTCATTTTTACTGGAGCCTGAATTTTTGCGATGCTAAATAATTTTTGAAAGGAGGCAACAATTTCAAGTCCGAGTTTTCGAACGAGCAGAGAAACGGCGCCAATGATTGCCAGTAGCACGGCAAAAACACCTGCAATCGTAGGCCATGAAATAGGTAGCGGACGGCAAAGCTCGACCTGATATTGAAAATAAAATTCGGTGGAGCATTGAGTGAGGTTTCCAATGTTTAGTTTGCCAAATTCAAGCGTCCGATGATCAGGATCTAGAGCCGACTGAATCTGGATCCTGTAGTGCCGCTCATCAAAGCCCAAGGACTCCACAAAGGTGCGAATATTTTGGTGAGTTAAAAGTTCACCATTTCTTCGCAGCATCATTTTGTTTTCACTCTGCACAATACTCTGGTTTTGCCTAAGGCCAATGAAAATGCCTCCGACTGTGGCCATTACAAGCAAAAGCATTCCCGAGATTGTCATAACCAGCCAAAGCTTTTGAGGATTCAGCGGTGCTAGGCGAGAGGATGCGGCCATGGATTCTTTCCTTGAATTGAAGATGTTCCCCACGAGATTTTTGGCCATGTCGGGTGCTGGCAATACGCGACTGCTGGAAGGTCTCCGGCTTGATGTAATATTGTCGTCTCTATGAGATCGGGAGATTCGAGTTCAAATACGAATTTGTTATGCGTTTGCTTTTTTAGAAACTCAAAAGCTTTCAAGTTTGTGGGATCGCAATAGTATCTGGCATGATCAACGGGCAGGGCCTTTTCATTTAGAGTCTTAAGTGGAGTCAATCTCGGAAGAAAAATATTTTTCAATATTGAATTTAATATTTTAATTTCACTCGTTTTGCCTTCATTTGAATAGCAACTATCAAAGATGAGGCCTCGGTCGCGATGTTTTGCAAAAAGGCATTTCACTTCACCAAGATTAGAGTGAATCTCAAAAAGTTCAAGCTGCCAGCCCTTTAAGATTAGTGCAAATTGAATATACTTACTTTTGAAGAGCTTTATTTTTGATTTGCGCCACCCGCTTTGGCTCGACCAAGCTTTTAAAAGTATGGCTCTTTCAATCAGTTCTTCACGGGCATTTTGAATTGCCATTTCATTACTGGCGCCAGCTGCAAATCCACTCGTGCTACTAATTTCTTTGTTCGTGGCATTTGTCTTGTAAAACCAAAGCCGCTCCCAGG
>JAYUEN010000098.1:0-2188 GCA_043739185.1 Bdellovibrionales bacterium | reverse complement strand
ATTTTATCAGCGGTTTGCTCTAATCCTTCAAAATATTTTTGTGGATCAGATGCATTTATGGATTTCAGATAGTTAGAGAAATCCAGAAAAAGTTCGGTGTTCAAGGGGCAAGAGTTGCTCTTGTAATCATCATCCAGGTTTCTAAGCCAATCGGGAACTGTAATAGCCGGATTGACCGGGGATTGGGGGTCTGTCATTGACTGGAGGGCTGGGTTTGGCATATTGGTAATACGAGTTGATGATCGAACCAGAGCAATGCTTGACTGCGCGTAGCTTTTGCAACCTGCGTCCTGAATAAGATCGACGATTTTTTGTGCGCCGGTAACATCACCAGCTTCCGCTTGAGCTACAGCAATGAATAACTGAGCCCTACTTTTCCTGTAAGCATCCTGAATAAGATCAGCGGTCTTTAGAGCAGTTGCGAAAGTTTTTTGAGCCCTGGTAATATCACCGTTTTTTGCTTGAGCTTTAGCGATATCCGTCTGTGCAAGTCTTTTGTAGATCGGATCCTGAATAAGATCAGCGATATTTAAAGCCGATGCGAAAGTTTTTTGAGCCCCGGTACTATCACCACTCTTTGCTTGAGCCACAGCAATTTCTGTCAGTGCATATCTTTTCCAAATTGTTGTGTTGTTAATAAGATCAGTTGTGTTTTGAGCGCCAGCAATATCACCAGCTTTTATTTGAGCCAGAGCGATAGCTCTTAGAGCGAAGCTTTTCCAAGTTTGATTCGGCACCGAATCTTGAACAAGATCAGCAGTTTTTTGTGCCTCGATAATATTGCCGGCGTTTGCCTGGGCTACAGCAATATGTGCCTGTGCTTCATTTTTCCAATTGGCGTTCTGAATAAGATCAGCAGTTTTTTGAGCACTGGCAATATCACGAGCTTTCATTTGAGCTAAAGCGATAGCTCTTAGTGCTGAGCTTCTCCAATATTGATCCGGTTTCGAATCTTGAAGAAGGTCAGCAGTTTTTTGTGCCTCGATAATATTGCCAACGTTTGCTTGAGCTACGGCAATAGCTTCCAGTGCTATACTTTTCCATCGTTGATTCGGTACCACATCTTGAAGAAGATCAGCGATTTTTTGAGCCCCGGCAAAATCACCAGAATTTGCCTGGGCTTTAGCTATGGCCGTCTGGGCCTTGCTTTTCCAATCCAAACGCTGAATCAGATCAGCAGTCTTTCTAGCGCCTGAAATATCTCCAGCTTTCGCCAATAATTCAGTTACATGATACAAATTCTCACTTTGTTTGTCGCCGGATATTTGACCTGCTGCATCCTGCACCGTCTTAAGAAAGCGGGAAATGTTGCTCTGGCTTGTCACATCAAGCATATTAATCTGCTCTTTTACTGCTGCTTTGTTTGAAGCATCCGGATTGCCAGTGAGATAAGTCCCAAACCAGCAAATGGCCCGCAGTTCCCTTCCGGGTATTTTTGATTCGGCCAAACCCAGGTTAAAAAATACTTCCGGCGATAGCGGTGCTACTTTTCTTGCATCTTCAAAATAACGGACAGCGAGTAAGTAGTCCGGCACTTTTGTTGCCATGATACCTTTATTGATTACTTCCTGTGCGGCAGGTGGTAGCGCATTCGTTTGAGCAAGAGCTGCTGCGCCGGCAATAATAATAAAAAAAAATATGTTGAGACAATGTTGTAAAAAATTGCGAAAGAAAAACTTTCTGAACATAGTGGATGGGGCTTTAATGGAACAGAAATGAATCACTGATGTTTCTTGTTCCCGGGGATATCTAGTTCAACTGCCTTTATAAGATCTTCAAACATCAATTCATTCATTTGCTTATTCGATAAGTTAGCGTTTATTAGTTTTTTATATTCCTCCGGAGATATTGAGACAACATATTTGCCCATTTTTTTCTGGACATTGGGAGAGTTGAACCAGTCTATTTGCTCTTTTGTCATTGCGGTCCATCCTAAATTGCAAAAGGTGAACCAGCTTTTGATATCTGCCGGTGTTGGAGTGTCTTCACTGAATAATAGAGCCATGTCTTCATTGGTTGGTATCATCAACTTATCATTGGCCGGCACATTTGTATTTGCAATAGTATTGGTTTGGGTGGTTGTCGACGCATTGGGTTGCTGAGCGCCGCCTGGTGTAAAATCACACAAAAGAATAAATTTTTTCAGGTCCTTATTGTTGGGGTCAAGTAGCAAGGCTTGCTGGAACCA
>JAYUEN010000097.1:0-2191 GCA_043739185.1 Bdellovibrionales bacterium | reverse complement strand
TTCTTTTGTTGCGATCTACAAGGGTCACAAAGGCCATCCCCTGATTGACAGCATCGCCACCAAAGCCGCCAACCGCACTAAACAGGCCACTCACTTCAGGCTGCTTCATGAGGTAATCTTCAACCTGCATAATCTTTGAATTTGTAACCGGAAGGGACGTCCCGACCGGAAGTTTGAAGCGCATGACAAACATGGCCTGATCTTGCGCCGGCATCATTTCAGAAGGAATATATTTGACTGAAAAAATGCTTAAAATAAAAACGATAAGTGTTGCCACAATAGTTAGGACCTTGTGATTTAAAAGAAGTCTTAAAAGACTTTGATAGCGAATTGCAAGTTTAGCAAATAATCGATCTACAAATCCAGCCAAACCCTTCGGATGTAAATCCACTTGAAGATAGCGTGAGCATCGCATTGGGGTGAGGGTCAAAGCTTCAAGCAAAGAGAGTAAAACCGCCACGGTCACGGTTACGCCGTATTGAAGAAAGTATTTTCCGATCACTCCTTGCATAAAAACTACGGGAAGAAAAATCGCCACTACGGCAAGCGTTGCCGCCATGGCCGCAAAACTAATTTCTCTTGACCCTTTAAGCGCAGCATTGCGCTTGGATTCTCCAAGTTCACGGTGCCGAACAATATTTTCAAGCATCATGATGGCGTCATCGACCACAATACCGATCGCAAGGCTAAGCCCGAGCAGGGTGAAGGTATTGAGGGTAAAATGAAAAAAATAAAACACGGTAAAAGCGCCAATAATAGAAGTCGGAATCGCCATGAGAACATTAATGGTTGATGTCCACGAGCCCAAAAATAAATAACAAACAAGCGAGGTCAAAATGGCTGACAAGATCAAAGTAAAAACCAATTGATCTACTGACTGTTTAATAAAGCGTGTATTATCAGATCTCACATCGACATGATATTTTTTGGGAATGAGTGGCGTGATTTCTTTCAATTTCTCGCGAACTAACTTTGCGACATCGACAGCATTTGAACCATGCTGTTTTAATATTCCGAGTCCAACGGCGCGACTTTTATTGAAACGAGAAATTCTTCGAATATCATTGGTGCCCTCTTCGACCAAAGCCACCTCATTTAAATGAGTGAGGCGATGATTGGCTCCGAGACCAACTCGGCTGCCTATAATTATATTTCCGAATTCTTCAGGGCTCGTGGCCTCACCCATGACACGGACATTGTATTCCTTTCTGTCATTTTCAAGTCTTCCCGCGGGCAACTCACTATGACCTGCATTGATAGATGAAAGCAATTCGTCTGAAGTGAGATCAAGTTTCTCTAATTTATTCATATCGACCCAAACTCGCAGTGCCGGATCAACATAGCCACCCATGACCACATTGCCCACTCCAGAAATGGCTGCGAACTGATCGAGTAGAAAATTGCGCGCATACATCATCATTTCAATGGGCTTTTCGTTCGGATCTTCCGCGGTCAATGCTAAAAACAAAATGGGCTGATCTTCTGGATTGGTTTTTCTCAGCGTTGGTGGCGCCAAATTAATCGGCAAGATGTTTTTAACCTGATTAATTTTGTTTTGGATTTCTTGCATCGACTCATCAATATCTCGATTCAATTCAAATTCGACCGCAATGCTGCCCGAACTTTGTTGGGCCGTAGAACTCACACCCTTGATGCCATCAATCTCCATAATGGCGTCTTCGAGAGGATCTAGTACTTGGCTCTCGACCACGGCGGGTGCGGCTCCTGGTAAACTAAGTGAAACACTTACCACCGGAAAATCAACATCCGGCAACTGACTAATACCAAGTCGATGAAAGGAAATAAGACCAAAGAGGATGATGGCAAACATCAACATCCAAGCAAAGACCGGCTTTCGAATTGAAAGTTCAGGTAAGCTACTCATGATCTGCTTTGTCCGGCCTTTCTAGTTTACTAAATAAACTATAAACACAAGGCACCACATAAAGCGTAAGAAAAGTCGAAAGACTTACTCCACCAATAATTGATATCGCCATTGGAATTCTGGTTTCAGCACCGGAGCCAAAATTGAGCGCGCCGGGGATGGCACCTGCAACGGTTGCAACAGAAGTCATTAGAATCGGACGAAGCCTTACTGGACAAGCAATGAGGAGGGCTTCAATAACCCCGTGACCTTCAGCTCTTTGTTGATTGGTAAAATCAACCAGTAAAATCGAATTCTTTTTTACAA
>JAYUEN010000096.1:0-6633 GCA_043739185.1 Bdellovibrionales bacterium | reverse complement strand
GGTATTGTCTGGCCTATAATCTGTCGAACGTCTGATCAAATCTTGATAGAGTGACCATTTATGCTGTTCAAACTGGTCTAATTTCGCTAGCCGAAAGGCATTTTCACACTCAGAAGCTCCTAATGCCATCATAGGAAACGCGGAACTCAAAACTAAAAGGAATGTAAAAATTTGTTTCATTGAATATCACATTGCAATTGCCATACCCGCTGGGGCTAACAATGAATGCTCGCTCGCAGAAAGCTGCGAGGTATCCATGCCGGCGTAGCCGGGAGTAGACCGGGAACAAATGAGGCTTGCGCCTCATACAGACGAAGCAGACATGGGTCGAGATACACCTTGGCGTAGCTGAGGTAAGCCTATCTCTATTAGATTGTGCACACCATATTCGTACTCGGCTGCTTGGGAGCAGTGGACCGGACCGGCATCTGGATTTTCGAAGGCGTTAGGTACTGATAGACCTGATATTCCATTCACTAAACAATTAGGCCTTCAATACAAAGATCTCTTGTCAGCTGAATATTTTTTTTAATTTTTGAGCTATTGCCTTGTGAAACATAAACGAGGGCCATTCCATAAGCCGTTGAATAGAAAATTTGCGCAGAGGTGTAATACGGCAATTTCAGTTGATGCTCTTCTTCTAACCGCTTAAATATTTCTGCGATAGATATAAATAACTCAAAACCTTCTTTCGGAATCTTTTGCTTCAAATGCGCTATAACGATGGCATGAAAAAGATCCGTGTCATTTTCTACAAATTCAAAAAAAATGTCCCAGGCTTTTACAAGTGCCTTCAATGGTGGACTATCTTTGATAAAATCAGAGTGAACTTTTGTATACCTTACATAGGCCGATCTCACTACTTCATCAATCAGCCCATCCTTATCTTGAAAGTAATAATATACTGTAGGTGCTTTAACTCCGGATTTATCACAGACCCTTCGAATGGATACAGCATCCAAGCCTTCGGACGCTATAATTTTCGCTGTTGAAAATAATAATTTTTCGCGTGTTGACATGCTCATGCTTGTAACCTATTTTCTAGAAAATATATAACAATGTTATATAACAAACGTTATATAAGCAATCGAAATTTTATGAATTTTTCCGGTCAAGGAGTCACTATGTACAGAATACCTTATTACATCTTCGCCGCATTTCTATTTGCTACCGCCTGTTCATTAATTCAAGCCAAGGCGGAGGCCGGTCTTTTCTCAAGGAAGATCACATCAGAAAATGAGATCCCTTGGGATCATTATGCCGGTGATCTTTCGGCCACGAAATTTTCTCCAGCCAACATGATCAACAAGGAAAATGTTAAAAACCTCAAAGTCGCGTGGAAATGGAATTCGATTGATAATGAAATCGTTCAAACCAAAAAATTGATCCCACTTTATTACGAGGGCACGCCGCTGATGAAAAATGGGACGCTGTTTGCGGTGACCTCATTCAATATGGTGGCTGCAATTGACCCGGCCAGCGGCGAACAAAAGTGGAAGTTTGACCCAAAGACATATGAGGCTGGCTACCCTACGAATCTCGGATTTGTTGAACGTGGCCTGGCCTATTGGAGCAGTAAAAAAGACGATGACGATCGATTATTTCTCAATACTAATGATGGTTTTCTCTATTCAATAAACCCAAAAACAGGATTGCTTTCACCTGACTTTGCGACCGCCGGGCGCATTGATCTTAAATTAGGTCTTGGTCGGGAAGTGAAAACTTCTGATTATGGTGTTACTTCACCACCGCTGGTTTGTGGCTCGACTGTTATTGTGGGTTCTAGCATTGTTGACATTGTTTCTCACTTCAATACCCCGCCAGGAGACGTTCGCGGTTTCGATACTCAGACTGGAAAACTTAAATGGACCTTCAAAACAATCCCACAAGACGGTTCTTACGGTAGCGATACTTGGGAAAATGATTCAAATAAATACATGGGCAATACGAATGTTTGGACTTTCATGAGTGCTGATCCAGAGTTGAACTCTGTTTACCTTCCAACAAGCACTCCAACAAATGACTTTTATGGCGGCGAACGAAAAGGGGACAACCTATTTGGCGAAAGCATTGTCAGCCTGGATTGTGATACAGGCGTGCGAAATTGGCATTACCAGGTCGTCCATCACGGGCTGTGGGATTATGATCTCCCAACGGCACCGATCCTAATGAACACAAAAGCTAACGGCAAGACAGTTAAGGCCTTAGCTCAGTTGACAAAGCAGGGTTTTATTTTTGTTTTGGATCGAACAACTGGCATACCAATTTGGCCAATTGAAGATAAGGCAGTTCCAGCATCAGATGTGCCCGGAGAAAGAGCCTCTGCGACTCAGCCTATGCCCACATGGCCAGTGCCTTTTGAGCGCCAAGGTTTAAGTGAAAATGACCTCATTGATTTTTCACCGCAAATACGCTCTGAAGTTTTAGCTTATCTCAAAACTAAAAACTATAAATTGGGACCGCTCTATACGCCTCCGTCATTGCAGGGAACTATTCTGGTACCCGGAAATATTGGTGGCGCCAGTTGGGCTGGAGGAGCTTACAACCCATTAAATGGAATGCTCTATATCCCGTCGATCACTCTTCCTTATGTCAGTAAACTTGTCCCAACCCCTGAAGGAACTGAAACCGCTTTCGTTAGGGATCTGTTTTCAGCAGTGCCACGACAACCCAACGGATTTCCATTAACCAAGCCCCCTTATGGTAGAATTACAGCCTACGATATGAATGAAGGAGCAAAGCTCTGGATGAAACCCTATGGCCGGACTGTTAATAGGGCCCTGGCGTTGCATCCCTCAATGGCCAACGCTGAATTGCCGAATGAGGATCTAGGAACTGACCGCCGAATTCATGTTTTAGTGACACCGGAACTTTTGTTTGCAACCCAAGATGGTAAATCTCAAGTTGTCGGATTTCAGAATGGTGGCTCAACTTTAATCTATAAACTCGAAAATGAAGATCCCATGATGAAGGCGATGGACGTAAATACGGGTGAAACGATTGCAGAAATAAAACTGGAAAATAATGCCTACGGGGCTCCTATGACCTATGTTCACAATGGCAAGCAATACATCGTCCTTCCCTATGGTGGCGCCAATTTGCCCGCTGGTTTGGTGGCTTATTCCATCGAGCCCTTAACTGAGCCCAAAGATCAGAAACCCACAGAAATAAATAAATAAAATAAAGGATAAAAAATGAAACTCAGCTTTTTAAAATTAATAGTCTGTTTCTTGGTATCAGTAATATGCCCTTCGCTTCACGCAGAAAATACGAATAAATTGGGCCAAAAATCTTGCTTGCAAACTGAGGCGACCGAATATTGCGAGCCTTTTTTCTTTCGCAAGGCAGAGCAGCTTTCTGTATATGGAACTGTAGACTATCAATTTGCAATGGACCAAGTCAAAAAATTTGGTTTCAAGCCAATCCCCATTCAGAATCAGGGTCAAAACTCTGATCCAAATAAAGCCGTCATGACCATTAGTTTGCTCACCTATGGAGAAACCTCTTTTGGACCTTACCAGGAATTTATACTCATGCTTCCTGTTCAACAAGCGACCGAGAATGTTCGCTTTGATAAGATCATCGACTTTATTTTTGCTAGCAAAGATTTAAATTCAGGTTTGACTTCACCGCGCTTTGGAAATTATATGATTCGCCTGATTCTAGACGGCAATCCTGCGGCTGCGGAACTCGGCCTGCAAGCAGGGGTGAAGCTTTACGGCTACCCAAAAGAAATTGGAAAAATTCAGGCTGCGATTTCAGGTTCTGTTCGTAAAAATTATGCCGTTCAAAATATCTCCAGAGAATTAAAGATAACTACAGACCTTAATTATGAAGCGCTGATTGACACCCCAGAATTCCCGATCAAAGGCGATTCTTATGCGATTACCACCGGGAATGGATATGTTCAGTGGGAAAAAATGGCAGTCGAAGGAAAAACTCGAATGCCTTTGCTAATTAAAGACGGCACTTTTTTAATAAAGGCCACGGGCCAAGAAGAAGCTTTCTTTGCAAAACTCAATTTTTTACCCGAGTACTCAACATTTGTTTACGATCTGAATTTGATTCTAACTGCCGGAGCCAATGCGATGAGCACCCTCGTTTCACTAGCTGAAAATCAGCCTGATGCCCGAGACATTCTAATTGTTACTGATCGCTCAGTATTTGCCGAAAATTTAAGAGCCATACTAAGAACTCAATAGTGAGCTTAAAGATTTCGTCGTTAATGTCGCCAGCGCTGCTTCAGAATCTATCAAGCCGGCCACTAAACAAAAGAATAGTGCTCAATGTGAAAGAAGGGATCAGAGGGCTATTCAATGCTGCTAAAGATTTTTCCCCAGGGCCGAATCCCATCGAAGATGCAGGCAAACTTTACGGAGCCAACGTGTATTCGACATTAGCTAATATTTTTAGCCGCGACCAAATCTACTCTACAAATATTGAAGACCCTCTACCTTTCTCGATTGAAGCCTTTTTCATGCTCGGAAAGTTCACCGCGGGCATGAACTTCGAAACGCTGATTAAGAATATTACCTCAGAAACAGGCGAAATCTCGGACTCTATCGTGCCCGTCTTCAAACGTGCGTATGACGAAATCAAAACCTGGGAGCCATCAAAGCTAGCCAGCACCTCATCGCAGATTTGCGAATTCCGTAGTCAACAAATGGCGCTGAACGCGATAAAATTGGCCAAAGAAAAAAAACCAGAAATTATTTTTATGACCTTTGGTATGGCGCACTCGCACGGTGTCATTGAGGCCTTAGAAGCCAATGGCTATAGTTATATCCTGCTGAATGCGAACTCTCGAAAGTTCTAGTTTTATTCGCTGATCAACAAAACTCTTGACTGCGTGTTTTCGTGCGTCGATGAAAACGCGTTCTCGCCGTCCGAAATTTCGTTTGAAAAATTGTCTTGAAATATAAGCTTTCAAAGACAATGTCTTTAAGCCGAGTGCCATCTGTGTAAAGCTGAGGTGACTTAGTCAATCAGACCTCTCTAGTTCGCAACTGAAAGCTCACGAGCTCTTAATTGCTCGAATCGGCTCGGCGCGAGTCGGCCTAATCTTTTGATTCTATACAAAAAGCTCAATAGGCGTTAAGTTGAAAGCGTGATAACCAAACATAATAGATCGTTGCCTCCCCCTGCTGTGCTTTTAACCCAGCGACTCATATTAGAGCCGATGTCGATTGCTCATTCCGATCAGCTATTTAATCTATTTCAAGATCCTGAACTAAATCGATGGACTTTTCGGGAGGTACCGAACTCGATTGAATCTTTTCGGGAGGGTGTTCAATTTCTGGAGGGCCGATTATCGAGAGATGGTCTTGAGTTCTGGCCCAATTGGATCTTTAAAATTAAAACGAATAATGATATTGCTGGAAAAGTGGAGATCTCACTCGATCCGAAATCTCGCACTGCCAATTTAGCTTATTATACTTTCAGTCCTTTTCAGCGCAACGGCTATGCTAAAGAGGCATGCAGGGCAGTGATCAATCACATTTTTAGCGTCTGGAACTGCCGGCTCGTTTATATGGAAATGAACACGGCAAACACCGCCTCTATCTCCCTTGCCGAATCTCTAGGGGCCGTTCGCCAAAAGCCCGTTTCTAACGCTCAAGAGTATAAAGGTAAGTGGCACGATGAATATAGGTACGAACTCTGCAGCAGCCCCGGCTAAGTCGGACATTAGATTTGATACGGCCATCATAGATATATGCCAACCCAAAATTGCGAAAGGTCGGTCTAGATTAAGTCCATATTTTCGATATGATTTTCAATTCAGCACAAATGTCTGTCAAACTTAAATTATGAAGGTTACAGCTATTTTATTTTTACTATTGATTCCTACCGCTGCCATGGCATTGAAGCCTGGAGATTATTCGGTGAGAATTGAAAATCCCAGTTTTGGTAAATATAGCTTTTGTATTGACTCCACACCGGGCCCCAACATCGATGACTACAAGAAACTATGGTGCTCATCCGAAGAAAAGTCTAGCAGTGATGATGTGGATCGCATGCGAGCTGCGATAGACTTAAAGCTAAGGCTTTATAAGCAACGCGGTTTGACTCCGCCTTTACCCAGAAACGACAGTAAAAGCATAAACACGTATCTTAGCACTCTAGATGCGGACTTTGAAAAAAGAGTGTTACCACTTGTTTCGAAGAAAGACCTTCTTAGTGAGACCATTGAAAATGCGGTATACCGTCAGCAATGCGTCGATCGGGAAACTGAAAGTCTAAAAAAACCGATGAATAAAAGAGGTTCTACGTCGCCTTAGACCAATTACTTATAAGCGCCCGACCAAAACTTCTTGAATCGCATAAATTGAAAGCTCAAGAAAATATATTTTGTCGAGACAAGAATTTTATGAATTTTTTGTATCGAAAACCGAGCTTTCAATTTCAATCTTTTTGATCCAGCATCAGCGGTCATCAAATCAGAGGATCGATCTAAAACTCCGAGCCTTTTAGGTGAAAAATGCCCAGTTCCGAAATCGACAACTCCCGACGAAGTCGAGCTCGCGTTGCAGCGCTGACATTCCTTTAATGGTCACTTCATACTGTTCAAACATTAGACGGAGTAAGACTCATGAATTCCTAAGCAATTGGCTTTTTTGTGAGGCATTGAATAAG
>JAYUEN010000095.1:0-6650 GCA_043739185.1 Bdellovibrionales bacterium | reverse complement strand
ACTGAATCAGGTGGCCCATTTAAATATTGCAAACCTCTCTTATCGCCAGAAGGCGATGCTTCTTCGTCCCAACCATCATCTCGTTCTAAGGCTCTCTGACATTCTAAAATACTAGCCGCAGCAAGAAGAGCTTCTGAGTCCCAAATAACTATAAATTCAGCGCCATCATCACCTCGCCAAATACAATGCCCACTATTTAGATTTCCAATCCAGATAGATGAACCTTGACGATACCAAAGAGAACTTAAGGTATCGGCGAAATGACGAATAATCGTATTTCGAATTATGTTGTTTTTACTTTGCTGAAGAGCAAACATCTTTCGACCTTAGTATAAAAAATTCTCTTGTGTCAAAATCAAATGTCTCGGCGGGGTTACTGTACCTTTGCTTTTGAGGCTTTTGGAGTCCCCTTAAGCTTTGTTGACTAAGGTGGTACTCGCTCTAATTTATGGCCTTTGCCAAATAAGGGCGCAGCCCTCGAAGGGAGCCCTGGGGGCATTTCGACACCCCGCGCAGGGCGGTGTCATTTTATCAGCTATTTTTTACATGGTTTTCGATCAAATTAAATTCGAGATTTTAGAGTAAACACTCGAAAGGTCAGCTAAACCGGCCTTTCTTCGAACACGGCCCTGGCTTTGCTAAATTGAAATGACCTGAGGATGTCCAAAAGGAGGTCTCGCTGAAGCCCAAAATTTTGCTTATTGAAGACGACAAAATTTTTGCTAGTAGCTTCCGAATAGTATTTGAAATGCGTGGTTTTGAGGTTGTGTGGGCGGAGACGGGAGCGAAGGGCATATCAGAATATAAGAAGGACCCCTATGGGTTTGCAGTTGTCGTCCAAGATTATGAGCTTCCGGATCTTACGGGCAGCGAAGTTTGCCAGCATTTACGTCGATTAAATCCTGACCAAGAATTCTTATTTAGCACGGGCCACAAAAGAATAGATTACCTCACCGACATACTTGAAACCGGCACCAATGGTTTTTTTGTTAAGGGTAGTTCTTCAGAGATAATGTTTGAGCGGGTTTTTGCTTCTGTCAAAAAATATCAAACTAGAAATCGAATCATCGGTCTTGATAGCTATGTCATGAGCCAGGCAGAGGCCGAACTCAAAGTTGCAGGCTTCACTTCACGATCTAAACAAATGTACGAGGTCCTTAAACAAACAAGCAGGTATTCCCTTTCGCCTTATCCAACTCTAATTGTCGGTGAAACGGGAGTCGGCAAAGAGTTGGTGGCGCAAGCTCTAACGCCAAAAGGGAAAACCTTAATTCCAATAAATTGTCCTGCGTTTTTAGACAAAGAGAATTTACTGGAGTCAGAATTATTTGGCCATGTGAAAGGTGCTTTTACAGGGGCTGACAAAGAAAGCGTGGGTCTCGTCATGCAGGCCCATAACAATGTGCTTTTTCTTGATGAACTTCATAAGCTCTCACTTTCTGCGCAAGCGAAACTTCTTCGATTTCTACAAGAAATGAAATTTAGAAAAGTCGGCGGTGGTACGGGACCTGAGATTTCAGTGAACTTTAAGCTCGTAGCTGCTGTCCAGCCCGACATAAAAGAACGAGTGGCAGACGGCAGATTTTTGCAAGATCTCATTGCCAGGGTCTCTGTCTTGGTAATTCAAGTACCTCCACTTCGAGAAAGACCAGACGACATCGAGCCGCTTGCACGAAAATTTCAAGATGAGTTCAATGAGGGCAAACCACTTGAACAAAAAAAGCAACTGCGACTGTCAACAGTGGAGGCAATGACGAAGCTCCCTTGGGATCAAAATGTGCGCACTTTGGGTGCCGCCGTCAAGCAACTGCTCACCGATTGTCCTACGAAAATAGTTGAGCCTATTGATCTTAAAAATTATCTCAAGAATCATTTTTTAAAGAAAGAGATTCCTGCAGCCATCGAAGTGAATACCCATAGTGAGGCTAAACATAAATTTGAATTTCAATTATTTATAGACGCGCTCTGCTTGAGTCGGACTAGATCAGAAGCTGCAAAAAGATTGGGGCTTCCACTATCAACTTTTACTCGGAGGTTAAAGGATCTAGGAATCGAGCCCGAGCTTTATCTCACGGATACTTCCGGCGACCGCGATAAATCAGAAGCTTCCGAGCACAATTCAAAGGGGATTGACTGTGAATAGTGAAAGATTACTAAAACTTTCAGTCGAAAATAGCTCCGCTAAGGGCGAAACAAGAATATTTATTCAAAAGCCGAGAGGCTCTCGCCAAACACTTTTGAGTATCGACAGAGGCGATCTTCTTGCTAAACTTGCAAAGCACGGCGCAGTTTTACTCAGGGATTTTGTAACTGATGCTGATGAATTTTCTAAACTTGTAAGTTTGATCACGCCGAAAACAGCAATTGATCCGGCCAGAGCTTTTTTTTCAAAAAATGTTCAACTGGTAAATTCTGGCGTAAGTGAAATGGGCCTGCACTGTGAAAATGGAACTACTCCTCTGGTCCCCCAGATAGTTTGGTTTTATTGCGAACGAGCTGCGACCACGGGATCGCAAACAACCCTTTGTGATGGAGTTGAAGTATGGGAACTCTTGTCTCCTCGGGCCAAATCTCTTTTGCTATCTCACAAAGTTAGATTTTCAAGAAATGTTAAAAATGAACTTTGGATCAAATATGTAAAACATCATTTCCCGCATTTGGCGTCTGAATCAAATATTGATCAAAAAATGTTGGACGATATTTTTAACCATATCCCTGGATCTGAAGTTCGATTAAATCCTGATGGCTCTCTTTTTCTTTCATACGCCACCTTTGCGGCGCACTCAACTTTTTTTGGAGACAAGATTGCGTTTGCTAATAGCATATTTGGACCTTCGTTTAATTACGAGGCTCCGACAATATGTTTTGAAAATGGCGAGCCCTTGCCCGACTGGCTACTTTTAGAAGCTCGTACCAAGACGGATGTTTTGACTAGCGAAATACCTTGGATTTCTGGTGACATAATTTTGATTGATAATTCGCGCGTTATGCACGGACGACGACATATCACCGATTTGAGCCGAAAAATATTCACCGCACTGGGATTTCTGTCGGTTGAAGATAAGGCTTTAGTGTTGAGTGGCCCTTCAAACGAGGAAGTGTATTTATGAGTAGCGGTGAATTTCAAACTTTTACGATGAGACTTGTAGAATGGGAAGACGAAGCTGCTGAGCGTGCGCGCACACTCATTGCAAATTCGTTTCGCAAGCGCCTTGGTGCCTACCCAAATCTTAATCACAAAAGATATTTGATTGTCGAAACAATGTTTAACAACAAATCGACAATTGCAGCCTGCTCATCGATTTCTTTTGCTGGCGAGCAAATGCTTTTTTCAGAAAATTATTTATCCGGGCCGATACAAAAGGTGCTTGCTGATCGACTTGATGTCGAATGTCCTAGATCTTCTTTTTGCGAAATTGGGAGCTTAGCGACAAATCCTAGACTCATAAATTCTGTTAAGTCTGTTGTAGCCTATTTTCCATGGTTTGCTTACCGCCTGGGCTGTGAGTTTGCTTTGGTAACAGTGACTTCGTACATGCGTGAGGCACTGGCCGATGCAGGTGCAGGTTTTGAGGCCTTTTGTAAGTCCGATCCTAAGATCCTATCTCCCCATGAAAAATTGCGCTGGGGTAATTATTATGATTTTGATCCACAAACTGGCGTCATCGATTTAAAGTCACTTGATTTTCTCGACCAAGTCTCCAGCCGAGGGGCTAAAAAAAATGAAATGTTAATCAAGCTTGGCTGCTTTGCAGGAGTAGGAGCTTGATAAATCAACTCGCGCTGGAAATTCAGAGCTGGCAAACTGATGAATCCACGATCATTAAAATCCCGCTCGAACAGAAAGACATTTCTAGATCCGAAGCCTATCAGCTCATTAATGGGCTAATAAAAATCATGCAAAAAAGTGCCCCGGCATCGAACCCTGGTCCAACTATAGGTTTGAATTTTGAAGATCCAAAGAATTGGATCTTATCAATCGTGGCGGCTAAGCTTAGCAACTTTATTGCGGTACCTATTCCAAAAGAGTTTACGTTGAGTCAAATTACTTCTTTTGTTCCTAACCTTGACTTTGTTTTAACTGACTCGGCTGAGAGCGCTGACCGCCTTTCCAAGATTTTTAAAACGGAAGTTCAAATCTCAAGCTATTCTTTGACAGACGACTCGACTATATTTTTATTAAATTCACGTGGCGATCTTTCAAAAAGAGATTTTAAACTTCCGGCCGCTACCGCTGCTGTCATTCACACTTCAGGCAGCACCGATAGCCCCAAAGGAGTTGTCATCAGCGACCAGGGCCTATCAGAAGTAATTCGATCCATGCTTGAGCGGGTGAAATCGCTTAGTCAGATCCACTATGTTTCCGTTTTGCCATATTCACTGCTACTGGAGCAAGTCCTTGGAATCTATCTGCCGATTTTGACAAAAGGAACTATTGCGATTTTACCACGAGCTATTGATTGTTATGTCGGGACACAAACTTCTTTAGATCCATATTTGCAAACTATGCGAAGCTCGGGATCTAACTTTACAATGGTACCGCCATCATATTTGACTCACGTTCAAAAGCTAGCAAGCCAATCACAAACATTCCCAAGAGACTATTTCGGAACTGCTATTGAAGTCGTCGCAACGGGTGGAGCACCCATCGGCATAAATTGCTTAGAATATTTCAAAGAGAATCAAATTGAGATTTATCAAGGATATGGCTTAAGTGAAAACTCGTCGGTTGTGACTTGGAGCTATCCCGGCCCCAACGTGCTAGGATCTGTTGGGCAGCCACTATCGCACAACAAAGTGCGAATAAATTCTAACGGGCAAGTCGAAGTTCTTGGTGATTCTATGTTCCTTGGGTACGTAAGCAATGGTAAATTCTTACAGAAGAAAGATGGCTGGCTCAATACTGGTGATCTGGGATACTTTGACGAAAACGGTAATTTGTATATCACCGGGCGTGACTCCAATTTGATTGTTCTTTCAACGGGTCGAAACGTGGCACCCGAGTGGATTGAAAATCGGTATCGACTAGTGCCTGGAGTAAAGGATTTTATCGTCGTAGGACATGGGCGGGCATTTTTAGCGGCCATTGTTTTGGTGGACAAAAACTTTGAATGCGATTCAGTTTTGCAGAATGTAGTCATCCACGCAAAAACTATTGCTGGTGATTTTCCAGATTTTGCAAGAGTATTATCATTCCGGGCTATTCCGTTTGATGATCAGTTTTATTCTGTCTCGGGTCGTATATTGCGATCAAGGCTTTTAGAAAAACATGTTGAGCAGATTGATAAATTTTATTGTGATGAAGAAACTAAAGGAGTGCGCGAATGCAAAACTATATCATTGTAACCCCAAGATTCTCAGACTTCAATATGCAAGGAATTCTCAAAGCATCCGTTCACTTGGACCTTGCGTGTGAGTCGCAATTGGCACAAATGGCTCCGCGATACAATTTGCCGCTGTCGAGTTTTGCTGCCAAGGGGCTTCGTTGGCATCTGGCTGATTTTAAAATTAGTTTTCCGAAGGTCGTTAAATCTTTAAACCCATTGAGAGTCGAAGCTGATGTTGTTGCTATTGAAGACAATGCCATGATTATTGAGTTTAGTTTTTTTGATGAAACACGAGAACTAAAATATGCCTTTGGCAAAATTCGATTTGAGTTGGTAGACATGAAAGACCAACCCATCGCAATTTCCGGCGACATAAAACAGTCTTTGACTCAGTTTGGTCGAACGACATGAAAATTTGGTTTCTGTTTAGCATATTATTATCGGCTTTTGCGGCTCACGGCACTGATTTGAACGGGGCCATCTCCTCGGTCGAGCTTTCGCCTGGATTAACCTATTCTGCAAGTAGCGTAAAAACATTTCCGTCGATAATTGCGGCGCAGAAATTCGCTACCGCGAATAATTTGAACGAAATTAATTTGCGTATGAGTATGCGATTGAAAGAGTCGGATTGTGGGTTCAATCTCCCTGCGCTTTCATTGGGCTATATCTATGATCAAGACATTGCAATTTTTAATGGTCAGGTAATTGGATCGACTGGAAATCCAGAACTTTCAAAACGTCGTCTTTCGCTTATTCCGAGGGTGTATTCGATTCCGGCACAAATTCTCAAATGCCCAGGTGAAAACCGATTAGATCTATCCTTGCGACGAATCCTCGGCGGGTGGATCGGTCCCTTTGCTGGGTCGATTGAATTGGGTGAGCTTCATGAGTTGCAGCAAAAAGCAATGGTCAAAGAGGCGTGGGGGCCGCTCTTCCAAAGAGATATCGGCATACTTTTGCTGGCCATATCAATTTTATTGATTTCACTATTTTATCGCTATCCCGACAATAACCGCCAGTCAGCATTTGTTGTATTTTCTTTTTCGGCGGCCCTCTTATGTCTGTCGCTAAGCGGTTGGTACTATAGATATTTTGACTTTCCCGAAGTTATTTTTCGCCTGCATTTTGCATTTATATCGCTCGCTCTTGTCACTCAAATCTTATTTGTTGCGGCCTACCGTGGGATGGGTTGGACAAAAACTGTTTCAAAGCCTTTATTTTTCTTAGCAAGTTTTGCAACTTTTTCGCTAGAGTCATTTTCAGTTGGTTCAGTCGAACTGCTTTTAAATATTTATTTGATTCAGCTTTTGGTTTTGATTTTAA
>JAYUEN010000094.1:0-56216 GCA_043739185.1 Bdellovibrionales bacterium | reverse complement strand
TGGTGGATTTAAAACAAAAACAAGCTCGCTTCATGCAGACCAGCAAAAAGCAAAGCCCAGGCCAGTTTTAAGCCTTTACAGTCTAAGGGCCCAGTTTATTTCTTTTTTAAATTTAAAATAATATCCGCAACTTTTTGAGCATCGAGTGATGGGTCTACATCTTTTTCGATTGCGCGAATGACGAGGTCAGAGTCTAGGACAAAAGTCCAGCGGCGAGACATTTTTAATAAAGGCATTTTGGCGCCATAGGAATTGATAATCTTGTCATCGGGGTCGGCAAGAAGAGTAAAAGCCAAGCTGTGTTTTTTATGAAAGTCCATCTGTTCTTGAACGCTGTCTGCGCTGATGCCGTATACCTCTGCTCCGAGGTCTTTTATTTTTTGAATATTGTCGCGAAAGGCACAGGCCTGTTTGGTGCAACCCGGAGTGCCTGCTTTTGGATAAAAATAAAGTACGGTATAGTGACCTTTTTGAGAACTTAGTTCGAAGTCTTTATTTTCAAAGGTTTTAGCATTAAAGCTAGGCGCTGGATCTCCTACCTTGAGTTCGGAGGCGCGGGACGCGGTACTGATTCCTAAAATGCAAAGTATCAGGCTGGCGCCAGTCATGAGCTTAAATTGTTTTGAGTTATCAAAAATAAAATCTTTCATAAAAACCTCTCCTATTTTCAACTAGACTAACCTAGTTTTGACTCTGGGCATACGAAAATTAGTTTGGTCCCTAATTATATATTTTCGGAAGTGTTTAAACTTTTTTTATCAACTAATTAATTTCTTCTGACTCCTTTAAGTTGACCTTTTGGGTGAAAGAAATAAAATGAGTTTAAATGACACTTTCAGATATTGCCATTAAAAAACCAGTTTTCGCTTGGATGCTGATGGCCAGCCTATTGGTTTTTGGTGCCATTTGCTATCTTTCGATGGGAATTAGTCAGCTTCCTGATGTCGATTTTCCTGTGGTTTCAATTTCAGTTAGTTGGGCCGGGGCTTCTCCCGATGTTATGGAGACTGCAGTTGCAGATATCATTGAAAATGCCGTCATGAGCGTTGATGGAGTTCAATTGGTGCAGTCGACTTCGCAACAAAGTCTGGCGCAAATCTCTATTCAATTTGCGCTTGAACAAGATATCAATGTGGCTTTGCAGCAAGTGCAATCTAAGGTTTCTCAAGCGCAAAGAAATCTGCCGAATACCATTGATCCCCCTATTATAACGAAAACAAATCCAGGGGATCAGCCAATAATGTGGGCGGCGGTTTTTAGTACGAAAGCAAGCCTTCGTGAGTTGGCACTTTTTATTCGCGACCATTTAAAGGACGCTCTGACCACCGTTAATGGCGTCGGGGATGTCACCTTGGGCGGCTATGTTGAGCCTCAAATGAGAATTTGGGCAAACAAAGAAAAAATGGCAAAAAAGGACATTACTGTTTTAGATATTATGAGCGCCGTCAATAATGAACATCAGCTCGCACCAACAGGCTACCAAGACGATGGGCCAAAAGAAACTTATGTGCGGGTTCACTCTGAATTTGAAAACGCAAAGCAATGTGAAGATTTAGTTATACCGGCCCGACTGGGAATGCCAGTTTACAAGGTAATTAAAATTGGTGAAGTTGCAAGATGTGAGGAGGCTACTGATGAGGTCAGAAAGCTTTCTCGCTACCGTGGCATTGAACCAACAATCGGTGTCGGAATTATAAAGCAGCGTGGTACCAATGCCGTTTCGATTGGCAATGCAGTTCGGAAAAAAATTGAAAGCTTAAGAGAGGTTTTGCCCAAAGGTATGGGGATGGAAATCGTAACAGATGCTACGAAATTCATCAAAGACTCTGTAAATGAACTATTGTTTACACTTTTGCTATCGGTTTTGTTGACCTCAATTGTCTGTTATTTGTTTTTAGGAACTATGAGCTCGGCGTTCAACGTTATTTTGGCAATCCCAGTTTCGTTAATCGGCTCGTTTATTGTTTTAAAATTTGCAGACTTCACTATCAATAGTTTCACTTTGCTCGGCCTCTCGCTCTCTATCGGAATTGTGGTAGATGATGCGATCATGGTTTTAGAAAATATCACTCGTCACGTTGAGATGGGAAAAAACAAAGTGCTCGCGGCCCTGGTTGGGGCTCGCGAGATTACCGGTGCCGCTGTCGCCTCATCACTTGCGATTCTTGCGATCTTTGTGCCGGTGGTTTTCATGAATGGAGTTATTGGTAAATTCTTCTTTCAATTTGGAGTTACAATTTCTGTTGCCGTTTCTATTTCACTTTTAGAAGCACTCACGCTTGCGCCGATGCGATGTTCGCAGTTTCTCAAAGTACGCTCCGAAAACTTTATTACAACCGGTGTCAGTCGTGGCATGGATCGGCTGACCCTTCTCTACCGAAGCTCTCTGCATTTTTGTCTGAAATGGCGTTGGTCGATTATTCTTTTGTCCTTCGCTTTGTTTGGCGCCTCGTTAGCAAGTTTTAAACATTTGCGAAAAGAATTTATTCCACCCCAGGATCAGAGCCGATTCCTTGTCACTCTCTATACCAAAATGGGTTCTTCGATGCGGCTAACAGACGGCGTATTTAAAGACGCTGAAAAAGTATACGCCTCGAGGCCAGAAATTGAGAGTTATTATGTGGTCGTGGGCGGATTCGGAGGCGGCTTAGTCAATCAAGGAATCACTTTTGTAACTTTAAAGGACATCGGCAAAAGGCCCGTAAAACCTCCTTTTACAAAACAGCCAACACAGCAGGAGTTGATGCAATATATTCGCGGTGAACTCCAAAAACTTCCGAATGTGCAGCGTGTGGCTATTCTAGATCTTTCGCTAACAGGCATGAGTGCGCAAAGAGGATATCCCATTGAATTTGAAATTCAAGGGCCTGAGTGGGCCAAGCTTGCCGAATACTCTTTGAATATGCGAAAGAAACTAAGTGAGAGTGGCTTGATGGCCGATATTGATTCCGATTATAATCCCAATATGCCTGAGACCGAAGTTTATCCCGATCGTGCTCGGGCCGCACTTCGGGGCGTGGCAGTTTCAAATATATCAAATACCATTTCAGCTCTTGTCGGCGGTATGAAACTTTTGCCAAATAAATATACGGATGCTTCCGGGCATCGAGTGGATATTCAAATGAAACTTAGTCCTGAGGAAAACAAAGGGGCCATGGATCTCAAGGGGATCAATGTGCGAAATTCAATGGGATGGCAAGTTCCACTCAGCGATTTGATAACTACAAAAGAAGGCAGCACACTGCTCACCATCACTCGTTATAATCGCGAGCGAGCTATTGGGGTTTTCGGCAGCTTCATTGCCGGAAAATCGCAATCAGATGTGATGAACTATGTAAAACAAACGGCTAAAGAGGTATTGCCCGAGGGCTATCATTTAGTGTTATCGGGAAATTCGCAGGCCTTTGGGGATTCAATGTCTAGTCTCGGGATCGCTATGTTACTAGGAATTTTTGTCGCCTATATGGTCTTGGCATCGCAGTTTAATAGTTTTTTACATCCCATTGTTATCTTACTTGCCCTGCCTTTTAGTTTGACCGGAGCATTGCTTGCAATGGCAATTTCCGATACATCTTTGAATATTTACAGCGTCATCGGAATTTTACTTTTGATGGGAATCGTAAAGAAGAATTCAATTTTATTGGTTGAGTTTACAAATCATAAAAGAGCAGAGGGCTTTGATGTTCATGATGCTCTGATTGAGGCTTGTCCGGTACGGCTACGTCCCATATTGATGACATCTTTTGCAACGATCGCAGGCGCAATTCCTTCGGCCTTTGCTCGTGGTTCAGGTTCAGAAATCATTCGACCTATGGCAATTGCAGTAATTGGTGGCGTTTTGGTTTCGACCTTTTTAACGCTCTTTGTGGTTCCCTGCGCATATAGCCTTTTCTCTAAGTTAGAAAGTAAAACTCATGACGAAGAACTTAAGTCTTCACTAAAAACTTTGGCCAATGAAGAACGCCTTGCAGCTAATCATTAAAAACTAGAGACTTTCGTATCGAAGCACTGGTACTCCAATAAATTTTGAACTAGAGTCGAATTCGGTTTCTAAGCCGATAACTAAAAAGCCCTAGGAGACTTTATGTTGATGAAATATTTTCTTATTTTGCTTTCTCTATTTGCACTGAATACAAATGCTCAAGGCAGAGAACGCTTTGGTTTTTCAGGAAGAGACGGAAGAAGTGGCTCGTCGGGACTTACCGGCATATCGGGCCCATCATTTGAATACTTCGCTACTGGCGGCCAGCAATTGATCAATCTCGATGGAACTCGCGGCGGCGACGCGCTAGATGGTGAAGATGGTCAGAATGCCTATGGCTGTTTTCAAAAATTAGCCGATTTTGATTTGCTTGGAGCTGACGGTGGTAACGCCGGAAAAGGCGGTGATGGCGGAAGTGGCGGCCAAGCAGGTAATCCAACCATTTACTACCAAGATATTGGTCAGCTCAAAAATATACTCATCTCTGCTATCGGCGGAGAAGGTGGCAGGGGCGCGCGCGCCGGTCGTGCGGGACGAGGTTGCCAGTGTGAGCAGCGGCGCTGGGAAGTCGCGCGTTGTACGGAAAAGAAAGACAAGGATGGAAAGCCAGTTAAAATTTGTGAAAAAGTATTTCATGATTGCCGAGACGGAGATAACGGATTTTCAACTTCTTCGGGACGAAACGGAATTTCGGGAAATAATGGAACACTTACGTTGATTAAGTCAGCTCAGAGACTTCAAGGGGATCATCCATCTGAGAAAATTAATTTTGCGGCGCTTATGCCATCTGCCTCAGTTAGTCTTACAGAGAATATTTTTGATACCAGATCAGGGGCATCGACTTTGTTTGCCGGCGGTTCGCGATTAAATGACACTTATTTCAATTTCAGAGAAAGAGCTGAACAAAACATCAGCGTCATTTGGAAGGCACAGCGAGAGCTTGCTTCTTTTGCTCAAAATATGGTTTCAACTAAATTGCAAACTGGATTTACCAGTGCAGTCATTGAAGGCGATGACGTATTTTTAACTCAATTGAATCAAAGCCCGGGGCAATTGGTACTTTCTGTAAACGAAGCTTATCACCGTGAGGAATTGAAGCAACTTGAGGTTAAGCTTGAAGGGACTGCCCAGGATGTTGTTTTAAGTATTAAAGACAAATCCCTACGCCAGGATTTGTTAAAAGACACGATCCGACTCAATATCTATCGTAAACGATTTATTTTGGGCTTTCATAAGGTTTATGACGGATTGATGCCTGCAGATCTGATGCAGAAGTCTGGCGATACACTCTATCTCAGGCTCGGCAGAATGAACTTTCAAGAAGCTGTCGATACCTTTAATAAGGGAACAACCATAAAAGTTGAACTCAATATGGATCGGCTTTTTAATAATGCGTACACTATTAATTTTCAAAATACATCATACGACGATCAAAAGTAATATTGCCTAGTAGGACTCAATTTTTTTTAAAAAAAGAGAATTGAGTTCTCTTGCATATTTTTTGACGGGTTTTGATCGATGAGATTTTCAAGTTCACTAGCGTCTTTTAAGACCTGATGCTTGGTTTGATTTAAGTTCCAATCAGGATTGAATTGAAGGTATTTTTGCATTTCCTCTAGCTTCGCTTTTAGCTTTTCTGACATTTGATTCTCGAGGGCGGTTTTCAAATCTGCCAGATACAAATTTTCTCTACGCATAAAATCACCGAAGTCTGATTCTTCAATTGCCTCGGTATTCATTATAAAAGTTTTGATAGCCGCTGTCATAAAATTCTCCCAGTTTGTAGTGAATGAACTCACATTTCGTGAAGCAAATTTGTTGCCAGCTGGTAACGATCAGAATGCACTAGAACCTCTGATTCAGTAATAATGAGCGAGGCTCAAGAGACTATTTGTCTGAATATTTGTTTGAAAATTGCCTTGGCTGGTTTGCGGCGAAATTTGATCGGTGAAATTGAGACTTTGCAATTCAATGAGTATTTGAAAATCTGTAAACTCTTGAGAGGCTTCGAATTTAAAAACATTTAAGTCACTGCGAATATCGTGCGGAAAATACCAACGTCTTTCAAATGAAACGAGGCCTTTGAATTTACTTCCGAAGGAGCCAATGGCACCCATTTCAAAAACAGGTGCGAAGCGTTTGGCTTCAAGATAAGCTTTTGCAAGCGTATAAAGCAAAACGCGGTCTCTCAAAATGCTGAAGCTTAGTCCGGCCCCCGCATAGAACTGAGCATTTTCGCAATTCAAACAGTCCAAGTCGTTTGGATGAAAAATTTTACTACCTATTAACCAAGAAATGTTTTTTTCAAGTCGGGTGAAAGGTGAAAAGTTAGTGACTTCGGCTAATTTGAATTCTTCAAGTCTTAAGAGCTTTTCGTCATTGAGGTAACTCAGACGAGTTTGAGCAATGATGAGGCTTGAGTTCCGAACATAGCCTTGATCTGAGTCAAGCAAGTCATGAATCGCAGGTCTGAATTCAAAGCCAATGAGATTTTTATCATTATATTGTCCAAATCCAAAGCCAAGCTTTGAGGATTTATGGCCAAATTCGGGTGCACCTTGATTCAAGTTAAGCTTAAGTTCTGAGTCAGCTTGAGAAACTGTAGGTGTTCGTACACCAATTGGCAGAGTGCTTTTGGCTCTCGCTAAAAGAAGTTTGGAATCTATTTTTTGATTTGTGTCCTTAAGAGTTATTGAAGAGTTTAAGGATTCATACATTTGCAAATCCAAGAGTGCATCGAGCAGCCTTGGTTCTTCTTTGTCATTCAGACTTGATAGATCATTTCGCAGCTCAAAAAATCTTTTTCGTTCTTCAGGTTTAAATTGGGCAATACTTGCTCGTAAATTTTTGAGCAGAGAAGGCCTAAATGTTCTGGTTCGAATCAGTCCCGGATACTGATTGAGTACTCGGATCGTATCAATGGGAATGCTCATGGCGCCAAATTGTTTTCGTAGCTCAAGCAGTGGATTGGCTACTTCAATCAAAGATAGCAATTGGTAAGAGCAATTTTTATTGAAAAAATAGTAGTCAAAATAGGTCGTTCCCAGTTCCCAGAGATGATCTAGCATATGAGAGATTTGCTCTTCATTGAGGTTGAGTTCATATTCCCATAAGTCTCGACTATCGACATTTGAGTAGGTATTTACTTTTAGAAAATAGGGCATTTGGGAAAAATAGCCAGGGTAGACACCGGTTAGGCCTTTAAGTGCATACAAGAAACCAGGATCGGGACCAGTGAGAGCTTCAAAGCTAATGCCGTAATCAAGAAGAGTATTGTCGCGATGATCAATTCTCAAAAAGCTATGACCAAACATAGATGAAGGGCTTCCCAAAAAAGGAGCCGCATAAACCAAGGTCACGGAGCGAGCGCGCAGTTTGTCGCGCCAAGCTTTGTACTCTGAGCAATCTTGTTCATGAAAATGAAGATGAGTTTGCTCTTTTATAAAACGAAATCTCTCAGGAAATGCACATTGTGGATGTTGTTTGAGTGGTCCGACGCCTTTGGCCTTTTCATCGGCGAAGGCAATAAGTGAAGCAGAAAGCTCAGCATCCAAATCAAATTTGCCTTTGGGGCTGAGAAAAAACTCAGGACCATCGGCTTCACTGCGCGCAGGCGCCCAAGCACTTTCTCGATAGTGTAATAAAAGTTTGAAGTATTTTGAATGGGCGATCTCATGATACTCATCAGGGTGGCCGAAGCTCGGAGCAAAAAGAAAGACTAAGGCGATAATGGGCAGCAATTTAAAATTCTCGAAAATAAAAAAGCACTTTTTTAAGATCAATTGAATTAGCTAGATTTGCAACGAGCGCTCAAGTAAGAATCGTGAGTCACTTCATTTTGAATGGACTTTAAAAATTCTTGCGGCGAATTATTGCGATCCGAAAAAATATATTCGTATCGATTTCGAGTCATTTCGCCAAAAACTTTTACGTCAGACGATTGGCATCCTAATAGTGCAGCGAAAGCCGCAAGAGATTCGCCCTCTCCTCGAGCCATTTCAATTTTTAAATTTGGTAAGTTCGCTTCGGCAAAAACACTGGCCTCTTTTTCGCGAAATACGATTCCGCTTGCACTGCAATTTGAAGTTCCGGAGGTGATGCCAAAAACTTCGGTAAAGGTAGTGATATTGACGGTTACCGCCAATAATTGCGAAAGTTTTGAATTCTTTTGAAGAACCATCGACCCGATGCCACATCCGGCATCATTTGCCTTCGCATCTATGGACAAAACGGCGCTTAAATTTAAAAGCGCGAGAAGCGAGATAATGGATTTTTTCATAGAGACCTTTCATTTAGATGCGTGGGAACTTGGAGCTCTTCTGAGGTCTTTATCCTAGACGCGAAAAAGCTGAAGATCAACGTTGAGCTGCCTATAGGTCTAGTTTTTTGGCTTTGTCTCAAACAAATTTTTCGAGACGCCGATATTTAAGACATGAATAAGAGCTTTTTTATTTATGCATTTCTAAGTTTGAGTGTTCTGAGTTGCGGCAAACAAGCCGATGTGGCGACAAATACGTCGACCTTACCAGCGCCCACACCCAATCCTGGCGCGCCCACGGCTCCTGGTTCGGGCCCAACAGTCACGGTTACGGATCCCTTGGCTCTTCAAGTGTATACAGTTTATGATAAAACTCATGCGATCGAATATCAAAAATTTACTGAAACCGGGACCTCTACCTGTACATCAACTACTACAACCCCGAATGTGACCTGCTCAGTTCCAATTCCTGAGGGCCGACTTTACTTTAGTTCGCTCAATTTTCAATTTTCTTGGAATACGGGCTCTTGCAAGCTCTTAACTTTTCAACCCTATTATTACCAAGCCAGTAATACCGCGAATTTTTCTCCGCCTTGGGTGACCTCACCAATAGATTGTTCGGCCTCGCCCATTCTCGGAACTTGTTTTGGTGGTGCGGCAGTGGGGATTGTGCCGAGCTTTCCTAAATTTAGAGCCTTGATTTATACCCCTGATGAATCTTTACCCCCCGGTCCTCAAACTCATACTGAAACTGTGAGCTCGGCAAATGCAGGTTCGGTCGGCTCCAATCGCCAAACCGTTAATGATTTGGCTTTGGGAAAAAGAGCCACCGCTTATCCTGCTGGTACCGCCTTTATCGGGACTGATGCATATTTAGCAAATACTTTCGTGGACTATACTTTTGCGTGTGCGGATGATTATTCGGATCCGCTGCCTTATAGAATTCATGTCAATATTACGGATATCAATTCTTCACCCACAAATCCGGTGATTAATAACTTTAATACTTGGGCCGAAGCGCCTTAGAATAGCTAGTACGTCTCGAACGGAAAATCATCGTCGGGCAAATTAAATTTGATATTTTGAGTATCAGTTAAAACGCAAAATTCACCATTTTTAAGAAAGCAGTTTTTTTCAGTGATGAGCCCAATGGCTCGGTGTCGCATTGGTAATTTCTCAACCGGAATCAGCAAATAAGAATTTTTCAAATCAATATCAAAAACATCGGCATCTTCAATGCCCATGATATTCAAAGACCCATAAAAATTGAAAGATTGAAAGATCGACATATCCGAATGATAGTTTCCGACATAGTAAATATCTTTTTCATGAATGCGCGAATCAAACTTCAAAATATCAACCACATTGATAACCTGTTTGTCGCGTCCGCCACTTAGTTTAACTGGAAAGGCCACAAAAAAACAAATGACGGCAATCGCAATTTTCTTTGTATAATCTGCAATAACATCTTCAAAACGAATCACAATTTTTTCAATGCTGATGCCTGCCACTAAGGAAAGAAGTGGGTAGACTGGCAACATATAATGAGGAAATTTGGTGTCAAAAATCGACAGTGGCACAATGGTTGAGACGGCGATTGCAGTCGCAAATCTCAATGCAGAAATTTGCATTTCGTTAAGCTCAATCACTTTGCGCTTAAAAAGTGCAGGTAAATTGTAGATGAAAAGTAAAACACTCGGAACCGCTCCAAAGAACAAAACACCTAAATAAGCAAAGCGATGACTCCAGTCAGGATTTTTTGCCTCCATAAACTCGGTCTTATACTCAATGAAGGCTCGGTAATAAGATTTACCTTCAAATGCTAGGGCCGGCAAAAAGGGAAGGGATAAAAATCCGAGCAGGAGTGCAAGCGCGAAGTAAAAGTGTTTGGATTTGAATAGAGAAAAATCTCTCTGCCAAATCATCCAAATAATCAGCGCGGGGAGATAAGCGAAAATGATCGGCCCCTTGGTGAAGACCCCGAGAGCGAAAAAAAAAGAAAATCCGTATAGAAATCTTTTGTCCTTGAGCGCTCTTACAAAAAAATAAAAGCTCGCAAGAAAATAAGTCGTCAGCGGAACATCGTGGATAAGTGAGCTATTCCATTTGGATGAACCATAGCAAAGTAAAAAAGCTAAGACGCAAGAAAATCCAAAGGCTCGGTTTTTAAGTCGCGTGCCAATAAAATAAACCAGCAAATAAGAAAAGAAGGCACAGAGCATAGGATAAATTCGCGCCACAAAATCATTGATGCCAAAGACTCGCATCAAACTTCCTACGATCCAATAGGTAAGGGGCATATGATCATAAATGCGCCAGCCCCAATACTCAGAAACCGTAAATTGAAAATAATTGCCTGAAAGTGCGATATTTTTGGCAACAGCCGAGTACCAAATGGTGTCTAAATTGCCACCCGGCGCCCACTTTTTCATGAAGACTATGGCAAACGAAATAAAGACCACGGCAACAAAGAATTTGTCGTCATAATAGCTTTTTAATTTTTTAACTAAATTTGCCAAATCGCCGGATCGCCTTTTTCAGGTTTAGGGTTGAATTCAGCTAACAAAGACAAGCATTTGAGTCAAGAAAACACTCCCTTTTTAAGTCTCAAACCGCTAAGTAGAGCCTTGAGTACCCAGCCTTACTTTAGGGCCTCTTAAGACCAAGGGCCGGGTGAATTCAATATTAATAGCCGTCATTTACCTCTTACTGTTAGAATTTTGAATGCCGGCGAAGCTTAGATAAAAAACGGGAGCATAAGATGAGTATTGTAAGAGTATTGGTTTTAATAGGCATTTTAGCGACCTCTTTGAATCTGATGGCGGCTGATAGTAAAGAGGCAAAGGAGACCAAAGCACTTACTGCGGCAAACTCATGGTTGGCCCTAGTTGATAAAAAGGACTATAAAGCCAGTTGGGAAGAAACGGCGGGCTTCTTCAAATCTAAGGTAACAGCTCGTGAATGGGAACGCACCGTCGCGGCAGTTCGCTCACCATTTGGAAATCTAATTTCCCGTAAACTAAAGGCAAAAGTTTATACCACAACTCTTCCGGGGGCTCCTGAAGGAGAATACGTGGTCATTCAATTTGATTCTCAATATCAAAACCGCAAAGATGTGAGTGAAACGATCACGCCCATGTTAGACGATTCAATTTGGAAGGTATCTGGATACTTTGCAAAGTAAGAGGTCTCATTCATAGGAATCGTTCAAAGACTCAATTCTTGCTGAGTCCCTGCGGGCTCACTATATCTTGAAATCTTATCTAATAGGCTTGTTATGTGAAGAGGTTTGGTGAGGTAATCGTTGCAACCGGCTTCAATGCAACGAGTTTGATCCTCCTTCATCGCATGCGCCGTAAGGGCAATAATTGGTTTTTTATAGCCCAGTTTTCTTAAGTGGTGAGTTGCCGTATAGCCATCCATTATGGGCATTTGAATATCCATCAAAATCAAATCGAAATGATCATTCATTGCTTTGGTAACGCCTTCGGAACCATTAACTGCCGTTGTAACTTTAAATCCATTTCTAGTTAAAACCTGTTGAATGAGCAAGCGGTTGTCTTCAACGTCCTCAACGAGAAGCACAGATTTTCCGACTGTGGATCGACTATTTTTAAATACAATCGGCGAATTTTTTATAGCCCCTGCTTCGCTTAGATTTTCTCTTAAGATTTCAAGTTTAAAGTGAAAGGCAAAGGTACTTCCGACATTGAGTGTGCTCTTTATCAAACTAACATTTCCGTCTAAAAGATTTGCCAGTCTTCTTGATAAAACCAATCCAAGTCCGGTGCCCTCATATTTGCGGGTTACTGAATTATCGACTTGGCGAAAGGATTGAAACAAAACTTGACCTTGCTCTTCAGAAATTCCAATTCCGGAATCTATAATTCGAAATTGAACCCTTGACTCACGCACTTCGTAAGTCAACTTCACTTGACCTTTTTCAGTAAATTTAATGGCATTTCCGATTAGATTCATGAGTATTTGACGTATTCTCACCGGGTCCGAATAAATCAACTCCGGAAGCGGTCCTATTCCTTCAAACTGCATTTCAATGCCCTTGCTTTGAGTACGAAACTCAAGGGTCTTCTTAAGGTCGGCTAAAAGTTCAGTTAAGGAAAAGCTGGTTTTTTCGATTTCGATATGTCCGGCTTCGACTTTTGATAAATCGAGAATATCGTTGATAATTTTAGTGAGACTTCCTGAAGTCCGATTGATAATTTCGACGTATTGATCGCGTTCAGCTTCGGAAAGGCTTTTGTCTTTTAAGAGCTCTGAAAATCCCATAATGGCGGCGAGGGGCGTGCGAATCTCGTGACTCATATTTGCTAAGAAAAGACTCTTAACGCGATTTGCATTTTCAGCTCTTTCGCGCTTGCCAATATTAGACCTAATGTCTGCGGTCATTTTATTTATTATATTCGCAAGTCGCCCGAGTTCATCTTTAGAACGAACGGGGATCTTATGATTGAATTGACCCAAGCTAATTTTTTCAACTATCGAATAGAGCTCAGTCAAGCTTCTCGACAAATTTTTATTAAATGAAATGACTGTAAAAAAGCCTGCGCCCTCAACCGTAAGCACCGCTAAAAACAAGAGAAGCAGGAGCATTCTTTCAAGATATCGAGAGCCTTCGCCCAGAGTTTGTGAAAAGTTAGTTTCAATTTTAGTCAGGCGATCATTGATTTCGTCAATAGCATTGAGCGAGCTCGAAATCTCATTGTATGTAGCGCCCTTCATAATTCTGGAATGAAGTTCCTCGGCCCGTTCCTTAAGTTTGAATAGCAGAACATCTGCTGACTTCCACAAATCAATAGCCTTTGCAATGTGCTCATAGGAGCGAAAATTCAGAATGAGGTGAACAATTCCGTCGATATCATCGGGATGAATTCCGCCGCGGATAAAGCTCTTTTCAACCAGGTCAAAATCGGGTTTCTCTTTCGATAACTCAAGGCGGGCGCTTGAATCACCTAGTGGAGTTTCCAAACACTTTAAAAAGAGTTCATAGTATTTTTGGTCTTGAGTGTCGGCATAGCGCTGCAAATTTAAGACGGCATCTTTTTGCGCTTTGGACCAAATCCCTTCGCCAGCAACAAATGCTCGCACTGCAGTCAGGGTATTCATCGCAAATAATAGAGTGAGAAGTTCAAGGACAATCAAAAAGCCCATGAGACTTACCACGGAATAAATCTTTTTAGAAAGCGAGATATCCCGCCAATATTGCTTAATGCTAAAGTTTCTTACCATATTTTAAATACACTCAATGAAAGTAGGAGAAAGTTTGGTCAAGCAGTTCGTGAAGGCATTGCTGGCTTCTGCGCCAACGCCCAAGCCAGACCAAATATGTTTGCTGAAAAATATTTGAACATTGCAAACCACTCTTGGTGATTCAATTGCCTGGGCCTTTTCCTTGTTTATTGTAATATAATAAAAGTCCATTTCGCTTGGTTGGTATGAATGTTCCTTGAGCCAATGATTCAAGCCCTTTAAGAGCACATTCTTGGCTCCATCTTCGGTTGAGCCTGATGCAGAATCAATTTCGATCTCACCTTGAATTGCACGCATCAATGCTCCCCCGCACTCTTTAGATAGCTCCCAGCCCAAAGTTTTTTAAATCAGTGAAAACTTCACAAAGTTAAAACTCCCAATTGAAAGACTTAGCAATTACAATGCCATCGTTGAGTTTTTCTATATTATAATTGGCTTTCAAAGCCAACTTGGAAGTAGAAAACAAATTTAAAAGATATGCGAAAATTTTGAGGAAGTATTGTTTTGTTAAGGCCTTCTTAAGGCGCTGAGCCATCTTGCAATTACCGATTTTGTGCTTTCTCGATCTCGTGCTTAATTCAGCAAATTGCCCCAAGGACTGAGGCAATTTGTCTCTTGAAAAGTTTTTAACAAAATTATTTCAAGCACCTCTCATTAAGAAAGCGTGAATGTGAACTTGAAATCTCAAGTCTGCTTTTTGCAGACCTTTATGAAGATAGAGTGGGCAATGACAAATTTGTTGCCAAGGTGATGTTTTTTCCGTAGGTAGACCAATATAAAAATGATTGTGCAGAAATAGACGTTTATTTATTTTTTTCGAAGGCTTCGATGCATCGATTCTAGTGAGTAAAGTGAAGAGTCAATCTGCCTATATGTAGTTGCAGAGGTTGGATTTCGCGAGGAGGTGTCTGCTATGTTTGAAAGCGATTCGCCAGAGGTCTCAAAGTCAAAATTGCGAAAGTGGTCTCAGCCTCGAGTCCTAGTCGTCGATGATGATCTTGAGATTTTTCATTTTCTAAAAATTAAACTAAGTGAAAATGTTGAGTCACTAAGTCAATGTGCAAATCCAAACGAAGCAATCAAGAATATCAAAGACAACCTTCTGCTTTCAACTGCAGATAAATACAATCTCATTCTTTGCGATTTGCAAATGCCTGGTATGAATGGCATTCACCTTATTCGCGAAATTCGTAAGTTCAGCGATATTGCCATTATCTTGATGACGGCCTACGGTAGTGTAAAAACAGCAGTAGAGGCGATAAAAATTGGGGCCGATGATTATGTCGTAAAGCCACTGAATGTGCCTGAATTGAAGCTTACAATTGAAAAGGCAATAAGCAATCGCCTACTTCAATCCGAACCAGCCAAAGATTCGTCCGATAATGTGGTGGACCACAATTTTGTCGGTCGTGATCCTAAAATGGAAAATGTATTTCAAGTTATAAACAAAGTCTCGAAGGTTAATGTGAATGTTCTCTTGTATGGGCAGAGTGGAACAGGCAAAGAATTGGTGGCGAGATCCATTCATAAAAACGGCCCACGTTCAAAATTTCCTTTTGTAGCTGTCAATTGTACAGCAATCCCTGAAAATCTATTGGAGAGTGAGCTTTTCGGACATGCGAAGGGCTCGTTTACGGGAGCCGTGAACAGAAGAAAAGGTCTCGTCGAAACCGCCAACGGTGGCACCTTGTTTTTAGATGAAATTGGTGACATGCCCATCGGCTTACAGGGAAAGCTTTTGAGGTTCATTCAAGAGCGTGAATTTAAAGCGGTGGGCGATGACTTCTTGAGATCAGCAGATGTTCGAATTATTGCTGCAACTCATAGGAGTCTGAAGCAAGAATGCACGAACGGAAAATTTAGAGAAGATCTGTTTTATCGGCTTAATGTTGTTTGTCTTGAAATTCCTCCACTCGGCGATCGCAAGGGGGATATTCCGCTGCTTTCAGAATATTTTCTGAAAAAATATTCTCAACTCAATCCGCGGGTAAAAGCGTTTAGTGAAGATGCACTGGCGCATATGAAAAACTATTCGTGGCCAGGAAATATTCGTGAGCTTGAAAATGTTATTGAAAGAGCCTTGGTTTTTTGCTCGGGAGCCAGTATCGAAGTAGCAGATCTGAATTTGCAAATAGAAACTCAAATTGGCGATAGTGAGGTTCCCAATATATTCAGTCGTGGTTTCACACTTAAAGAAATTGAGTATCGGTATATCCAGCATATTTTGAAGGAGACCGCTGGTAAAAAAGAGGCTGCAGCCCACCATTTGGGAATTGATCGAAAGACATTGTATCGCAAAGAACTCGATATTTTGGCTAATAAAACTCAATAGTACCAGTCAACCTTGTTTTTAAACGTATACGACAACTACGTCTTGCATATAGGTAGACATAAGATTTACCACGGCATCGCATTTCTGCAAGGCGCCGGCTTTAGCTTGAGCTTCAAGGATTGCCCCGTACTCACCTAATTTATCAAAGCCGTAACTTGCAGAAACACCTTTGAGAATATGACCTATTCGCTCAAGGTCGTTAAAATCAGTTGTCTCAACGGCTTTTCTTAGTTCTAAAATGTCTCTCTTCCTGTTGTTTAAGAAAGAGGGAATGAGACTCTGCAGATCAGCTTCAACATGGGCCACCGGTTTAAATGATTCTGATTCGATTTTTTGCATACGTAAACTCCTTAAGTAAATTCTTAGAGATTACTCATAATTTGAGTCAATCTAGCTGAAAGTTCTATGTAATTGAATTGTTTTCTCCAGATATCAACAAAAGTGAAAAATTCACACTCCGGAAATTTGTCAAATGATCCGATTTCGTGACCTGAATAGATTATGACCGGAATAGATTTCTCAAGGCCCCGGCCGCGCACGAGGTTGTTTGATGCAATTATATTTTCAGCTTGGGCTAAAGTGTCACCTCCATTGATAGAAGGCATAAACCAATCAAGTACGATAAGGTCAAAATTTGAATTGGCAATTTCTGTCGCTGCTTTGGTCCCGTCTGAAATGAATTGGGCAAAGCAACCGGCTCTTTTTAATGCAAATTCAAGAATTTGAACTGAATCATGATCATCATCAACGATCAGGACATTTTTTCCAAAATTGCTCATACTTTTATTGTCCCCAAAGTCTTCTGCGGCCGAGGCATCTAACTTTCTTGAGATTCGCCATTTTTTCAATTGATTTTCAATGGACTGAGTTATGGTTGAGGTCAATTTTGCAAAATTTCTCTCAATTGAGCGCGCCAGGAATATTCCTTGCGAGGAAACAAGTTTGATTTCTCCAATAAAAAGATCGCCGTGTTTTTCAATGGATGTATTCTCTTCAGAGTCGCTAGGTGACATGGCCAAAATTTTCTCAATCTTGCTGTTAAACAACGATGCCGTTTGGCTTTCGGGTTCGAATCCCAAATAATTCCTCATAATTTCTCCCTCCAAAAAACCTATCGATAGGCTTCCGAGCAACGTCCATGCCAAACTTGAGACCTGACGATGTGCGAGCTTGATAAGATTGATTGCCGAATGAAAAGAAAAGAGAGGCAGATTCCCTCAAGCTTTGGGGCAAGTAAAATAATCCGTGCGGTGCCGATTGCTCATAGGATGGGACGGTAGGTTTCATTCTTATCCATACGGGCATTTCTTGGCTTAGCATTTGAGACGTATTCTTCATTTAAATTTAAATGAGAAGATGAAATTTCTAAAGCGCCAAATTTTCGAAGGCATTCAAGGGTTCGCGCATATTTACTTGCCTCTTCAATATCTATATAACAAAAGCTTCCGTTTTTTGCAAAAGATAGGAGATATTGTCTGGCATCAAACTCTGAAATTCCGAGATCTAAAAACAAATCAATTATGGGTTCGGCAAAACCCTTTACCGCCCAATTGGCAAAAGAAGAAGCGAAGGGGCCGGCAGCAACAAAATTTCCTAGCAGGGGAATTTCTAAGTACCTAAAGTACGAAAGTCCGCGAGCAATATTTGGATCACTTTGAAATATTTTTTCGGACATGAGTAAGGAAATTGCTTTGGAATCTGTTCCGCCTTCTAATAAGTCCGAAACCACTTCTTTGGTTTGACGAACAGTGGTGAGTATACATGCTAAAAAGTTTTGCTCGCGCTTTGGCATTGTGCATCCCTTTCAATTTGAAAGTAAATACGATGGACGCAAATGATGAATGCAAGCGGTCTGCCAACTGCGGTAGCTTCAGAGTCAGGCCTTCCGAATTCGGGCAACTGCAGCTGATCCAAAACCAGATTCGACTGACGCACTGACGGCTGATCACCGAAGCTGGCAAGCGGTTGACAGTCGCGGCTGCCGTTAAAACTGCTTTGTTTTCTAAGAATTAAAACGACACCAACAAAATGAAGGCACCGCATTTAATCTGCTGAAATTGACAGAAACTGATAATACTTAAGACAGTACCTGAACGCGAAATCTCGTTTTGATACGTCGATTGATAATCTAAAGGGCTTTCAGATGCTTTTCTCATAATGAGACTGGTGTGCTCTTTGCTGAGTAAAGCTTATTCGAGGTAGAGTTTTATGAAGCTAATTTTGAAAAAGTATTTTAAAAAAATAGTGCAGCTTACCTTACTCACATTGGTAAATTTAAGCTTTATCAATTGTGGAGGCTATTCGGTTAACTCAAATGTCTTGGCTATATCTCCTCCAAAAGTAACCAATACGGTGGCAAGTGGAATTTATGTTGGCCGTACTCTTTTCTGCGATGATCTCGCAGGATCAAGTCCAAGCAACATAGCACAGTTACTTCAAGCTTGTTTTGATGCTGCCGATGTTTATGGAATAGTTGAATTGGCGCCCGGAATTCATCCAATTTATGAAGCGCTACAAATCAATAAACCAATTCGAATTGTGACTCGCGGTTTAGATGAAAATTCTTCACCCTGCGGTTTGAATTCTGATAATCGCTGTGCTGTTTTGATGGCCGGTCCTTCGGTGGCGGGAATCTCGAGAGCTTTCGTGAAGATTTTAAGTGATCAAGTCGAACTTGATCATATTGTCATTGATGGAAACAAAAATCAAAGAATGGCAAGTCCCGAAGCCGCTGCTTGCTCGAGTGGAAATAATGCCCTTGGCATGAACCTTCATGCGGATTCGAATTCGCTCGCCTTAATTGGAATGTCTTCAGTGAATGCACTTTGTGGTTCGGGCGCGGAAATTATTGGCTCAGACTTAAATGTCATTAATAGTTATTTTGTAAATAATGGGATTCACAATATTAGCAATCTTTGGTCGGACGGAATGACAATCTTGAATACCTCAAACGCAAATATTTTAAATGATGTTTTTATAGATAACACAGATGTCGACTTGATTTTTGGTGCATGTCTGAATTGTAATATTTCTCAGAACAGAGTTATTCATTCTGCGGAATTTGCTAGCTCATCATATGCGGCAATGATGTTTCAAGCTTGGCCTGGAGGCTCAGGCGATTATTCAGGCTCAGTCATTCAAGACAATTTCATAGATTGTGGCAATTTTCGCTGCGGATATGGCTTGCTGATTGGTTCTTTGCCTTGGTATCAAGCTTCGGCAATGGGCGGACTCTATTTGAATAATACGATTCAAGGAGCGCAAGTTGGTCTCCTAATAAATGATGCGACCGATTCAGCAAAGCCGGTTTTAATCGGACCAAATAATGTATCTAGCAGTCCGTATAATTTTTTATCAAGTAGTGGAATGAGAACAGGTTTAAAATTGGGAATATCAAGTTCATCTTTAGCAAAAGTTCAGTTTGTTCAGGGCGCAAATGCCGCTGATTTTAGTTTAGTGAATTTTACTGGTGCCATTATGAATTGGTGGACTCAAGACTCAGTTCAAAATATTGCGCCAGTGGCAAGTCCGGCGCCAACCCCAATACCAACGCCTACAACACCACCTGCACCGCCTACACCGACTCCAATCCCGACGCCAGTGCCGACGCCAGTGCCAATGCCAACTGCAACAAATCTGACTTGCGGCGCCTTAGTTAGTCCTCCGATTTCAGCCCAAGATTTTGTTCGCTTAAGCTATTGTCAAATTTTAGGAAGAGCGCCGGAAGAAGCTGGCTTCAATGGCTGGGTTTTTCTTTTGAGCTCGGGAAGCCTCACCAGATCTCAAGTTTTATCGAGCTTTATTTTTTCGGCAGAGGCCAATAATGATTATAATATTTCAGCAATGAGCAATAGTGACTTTGCGGTTTTCATGTATCAAAGGATCTTAAATCGCGATCCGGATTCGGGTGGCCTCGCGAGCTGGACTAATAATCTTGCGACCATAGGCTCTAGGGAGACAGTTGTTGGGCTATTCTTACAAAGTGCCGAGGCCATTTCCGATTGGAATCTCAATTCTTCTTTTTGAAGTCTAGAGCAAAGCGAGTCGGAGTGCCTGTCCAGCCTGCCAAGTCATATATTTCAGTCCAGATTGCAATCTCAGTTTTGAGACCAATTGAGTTCTGATAGGAGACAGATTCTAACCAGTGTCCAGCGTTTTGCATGGTGAGTAAGTGAACTTGACCTGCGTGACCACCAAGGTCTTCAAGGGCTTTGGCAAGCTTAACAGAGTGAACGGGATTCACTCTCGTATCATTGGCGCCGTCAACGATTAAAAATCTGACATCACCCAATTGAGATGCATTTTCAACCGGTGAGATACTTTTCAGATAATCCTTTTGATTCTCAACACTGCCGTATTCAGAGCTCCAGCCATCATTGACAGAGTCAAGCGAGTCTTTTGCCAATAAATCAAGAACTCCGGCAATCGGAATCGACATTCCAAATTTATCAGGGAACAAAAGGGCTGAGGCTGCGACTGTGAGTCCGCCATTTGAAGTGCCGCGAGCAATTACCAGGCTGGGCTTTGTCCATTTTTGCGCAACTAAAAAGTCTGAAAGGGAGGCCATATCCTCAAAGCTCTTATTTTTATTGGTGAGTATTGCTTGGGAATGCCAGCTTGGACCATACTCATTTCCGCCGCGAATCGCAGGAGCAGCATAAATACCTCCGCGTTTGATAAATTCTAAATTAGTTGAATCAAAATGCGGATCAATGTATCCAGCCAAATTAAATCCCCCATAGGCTTGAATAATCGCTGGATGTGTTGAGTCTAGATTGATCTCTTTCAAATGAATGAGGCGTGATGGAATTCGCGTGCCGTCTTTGCTGGTTGAATAGATCACTTCGCTTATCAAATGCAGATCGCGATCATTGAGCATTGAATCATTTGGATCTTGATCCCACTTTTGAGTACTCAAATCATAAATGAAACTTTGATTGGCATAAAGTGGACTTGAAAAACTCAAGCGCATTGTGGCTTGGGGCTTGATCCAGCTGGCAGACAAAAGTGAGCAGCAATCCGGAATCAACACTTGAGTCAATTGTGTCCCGTCAAGGGCATTGACACGCAACCAGCGATCCGGTCCGGCGCGCACTTGAGAAAATATACTATTTGAATCCAGCCAAGCTTTTTCAAGAAATAATTTAGATTCTTGAAAAATTACCACGGGAGTTTCAATGGACTGAAATTTCGAAGAGCGCCTCGGAAATTTTAAAACTTCAGAAGTCTGAGCTTTCGAATTGTAAATGCTCAAGTATGCATTGCCCTCATCACTACCAATGAGCTTCGGCGAATCGGTCAAAGAGAAATCGAGATTTACTACCGACGAATCGGATTTATTTTGGATCGAGAACCAATTCGTAGTTTCAGAAAAATTTTCAAGTAAAACTAAATCATTGTTGTTTCCGAGAATGTATCCATCAAAATCGGCTTCCTCTAGTTTGGTCAAATCAAATTGCGAGAAAGTTTCGGAGCCATCTTCATTGAGCTTATCATAAAGAAGGCTGGATGCTGAATTCCAAGCGCGCAAATTACTAAAGAGATGAAGTTTTGCAATTGGCTCGTGAGTCTTGATGTCGATAATAAAACATTCGACTTGATCAATAGATCCATATTCCGACGAAATGACATCTAGATACTTTCCGTTTGGTGATATCGAAAAATCAATAATGATATTTGCAATTCCGAGACCCTCTTGAAAATTAGAATAAATTTCTTGATTTGGATTGGACTGCGTTTGGTCTACCAAAACAATTTGCGAAGCTTTTTCAATGCCGTTGTCGTGCCACTCAATATTGTGATGCGCATCGAGCTTGATGCTCTTGCGAATCTTCTGGCCATCAAATAATGGTGTCAGCAGCTTTCCCATACTTTTAAAATTTGGGCTTTTCATTAGACTTGCTTTGAGCTTATCCATTTGTCCGCTGGTGAAAAGCATTCGGGCTTGATTGTCGTTTGAAAGCGCTGAGTACCTCTCGGAGATTGAAGAGTTGGGTACTTCTTTGGGGACAGATTTAGCGTAAAGATTCAGCGCAAATAAAAGACTAAAAACCATAATGTACCTGCTTCATTTTGGCGCCGCAGCGCGCTTTAAGTTGCAATTCACTCAACGCACATGAGTTGAGGCTGTCCTTTAAAAAAACCACATCCTTTAAACATCTTCCAGGCGCTGCATTTCAAGTTCTCTAAGCAGACGCTTTGGCAATCTTCCCCGCGAGAACAAGTTTTTCCGCCATCGCTTGTGGGCATATTGCAGCCGGAGAGCCGGCCCCTGCCATTAATTGAGCCCTCCCATTTGCCGCCCTTTTGTTTGCAAACAGCTTCGGGGGAAGTGGGAGTATCACTCTGAGGAAAGGCCTCGGTGGAAAGTAGAGAGCCCAAGATTAGCGCGCATACAAAAAATATTTTTGACATTCATTGATTAAATTTGAAGAAAAGTACCTGGTCAATGGGCAATACGTGAGCGTCAAGAAAAAGCTTAGTTTTGAACTTGTCATTGGTTCGAAAAGCATTAGATAATTTTACCTATCAAAATGAACAGTTCAAAAGGAATCTCTATGTTTAGAATCTTTGTCGCAGGATTTTTACTTTGTTTGGTGAGCTCAAGCTTTGCTGCTGAAATCTTAAGTGTATTTCCGACTGGAGCCGTGAAACAAGTGCAGCAGGTACTTGTCAAATTCTCATCAGATATGGTTTCACTTGGGGATCCAAGAAGCAAGAATGATCCTTTGACTTTGCATTGTCAGGCCGGGGCAAAAAGGAAATTCAAAGAGCCCAAATTTAGTACTCGCTGGGCAGATAGCAAAACTTGGTCTCTTGATTTTTCTGAACCCCTGAAGGCTGGGGTCAATTGTACATTAACGCTTGCAGAAATAAAGGATCTGAAAGGACAAGCTGTCACTGGTTATGAATCCTATAGTTTTTCGACAGGAGGGCCTGCTATTTTGGGAATTTCGCCGCAGTACGGAGACATTGAGCCAGATCAATACTTCATTGTTGAGACCGACGGCGCAATCGATGCTCAGTCTGTTCAGAAATTGGCGTATTTTGAAACAGAGTCTTTGGCTGACAAGACGGCGGTCGAATTGGTGAGCGATGAAAAAATAAGAGAAAGTCTAATCCGAGCCGATGTTGAACACAGTTGGCGCTGGAATCAGTATCGCAAACTACTCGCGGGCAAAAAGGATTTTTCGAAAATTGCGGAATTTAAGAATTTTATAATCTTAAGAGGTGTACGCCGGTTCGCTGAAGATCATCGCGTACAGTTGCACTGGCCAGTGGGTATTCTTTCTCAATCTGGCGTCGCGGTTCAAGAGGCGCAAAAATATGATTTCAAAGTGCTGCCTCCATTTGAAGTAAAATTTTTATGTGAGCGCACAGCACCCACAAGGCCATGCAATCCGATTTTGGATATGCGGCTACGCTTTAGCAATCGAGTGAAAATTGAAAAGTTAAAAGATGTAAAATTGGTGTCAGAGAGTGGACAAGTCTATTTTCCTTTAGAAATTCAAAGTGGTGACCAAAATAAGAATTCGGCTGCGCACGCTTCTTCTGGCAAAAGAACTCATTCACACTTTCGAGTGGTTCGAAACTTTGCTGATGAAGAGGTGAATGTATTGACCTTTCAAGCTCCGTTTCCGGAACGGACTAAATTTAAGATTCAAATGGGAAAGAATATTCAAGATGAACTTGAGCGTCCCTTGGTCAATGAGAATAAATTTCCGCTTGAGGTTGCAACCGATGAATATTCGCCCTTGATAAAATTTTCAGGAGCATTTGGTTTACTAGAGTCAGGTGCGGATCCAATTTTGCCGGTGAGTTTAAGAAATGTTGAAAAAGAAATTCCAAGTAGCCAAATCTCTGTTGATGGCAAGACTATGTCATTAAGTGCGGCGGATTCACCTAAAGAGGTAATTCGTTGGTACCATGCGGTTAATAAAAAATATGACAACTATGATGAACGTTCTCGTCCGCTTTTAGGGGCGAATGAAGGCCAAAAGATTAAAATTCCAAAACCATTGGGCGAGCGTGAGTTTGAGCTTATGGGAATTCCGCTAAAGAAACCAGGACTTCATATTGTAGAATTAGAAAGTCCAAAACTTGGTCAGTTTCTTTTGGGAAGTGGGACCATGTATGTGGCCTCAGCAGCTTTGGTAACGAATCTATCTGTACATTTTAAAAAGGGCAGAGAGTCATCTTTGGTTTGGGTAACGGCTCTTGATACCGGGCGTCCGGTAAAAGCTGCGGAAGTGGCGATTTATTCTGGTGGAGGTCAAAAGCTAGCTCAAGGTAAAACCGATTCAGATGGAGTTTTAAAATTAACCGGGGTTCATTATCCCTGCGGATTCAAGCTCAGTGGAAAATCGGATGGCGACGAAGATAATTGGCAAGATTCGCAAACCAGAGATTGCGAAGTTTTTGCATTTGCCAAAAGAGATGATGATTTTTCATTTGTTTCAGACCGTTGGTCGCATGGAATCGAAGAGTATCGATTTAACCTACGAAGAGAATATCTCGCTCCCCAGTGGGGGCCGGTTGTAATTCACAGTATTTTAAGTCGCAGCCTCTTGCAAGCCGGAGAGAGCATTCAAATGAAACATATTCTTCGTGAGCATAGCTCCGAAGGATTTCGTAAGATAAATCCGAAAGTGCTTCCGAAGAGAGTGCTCATTGTTCATCAAGGTAGTCAGAAGACTTTTACTTTGCCATTTCATTTTGTTGAAGCGAGTGGCACCGCCCTCAATGATTTTAATGTTCCGAAAGATGCGCCTTTAGGTAGCTATTCAATTTACTTATCAAACAAAAGCGAAATGCCCAAGAAAGAGGGGCGCGAGAATGATCCGTTCGATTGGACAGCACAAGCAACAGGTAACTTCACCGTGGGTGAATACCGACTGCCACTGATGCAGGCCAATATCAAAATTCAAGGTGAAAAATTGGTTCGACCCAAAGAAGTCAAAGTCGATCTCTCAGCACAGTATCTCTCAGGCGGGCCTGCATCAGGACTGGATGTCAAACTGCGAGCTGAAATTGTCCCAAGTTATTTCTCTCCCGATTTGCCGGGAGGAACTCACTTTGCTTTCTTCTCCGAACCAATCGTGACCGGCATTGTAGATAGTGACGGGCCCAAAGAACAAGAGGAGCACAAGAGCCTCAAAGTTCAAGAATTGAAATTAAAGAGCGATGGTGGAGCTCTCGCACTAATAGATCACTTGCCAAGCATTAAGAGAATTGAAAAATTAAATATTGAAATGGAATACCATGATCCCAATGGTGAAGTGAAAACTGCTGTTGCGGAAAAAGAATTATTTCCCTCGCAGTATATTGTTGGCTTGGGTTCTGATAGTTGGATTGCAAAACCGGGCAAAGTTTCAGCGGCAGGTGTGATCACCAATACCTCTGGCAAATTAATTTCAGATAAAGCCTATGTCGTTGAGGCATTTAAAACTAATTTTATTACCCATCGAAAGAAGTTAATCGGTGGATTTTATTCTTACGACTCAAAAATTGAAACCATTTCGCTTGGCAAGGTATGCGAAGGAAAGAGTGATTCTTTAGGCCGCTTTGTTTGCGAAGCAAAAAAAATGCCGGCCGGTGAAGTTATTTTGCAAGCGAAGGTTGTAGATGAAGAGGCGCATGCGACTTATGCGAATGTTTCTCTTAACGTTTTTGAAAATGGCGCAGAATCATGGTGGGCGCCAACCGATAGCGATCGCATCGATTTGCTGCCTGAAAAGGCAAAATATCAACCCGGGGAAACTGCAAAAATTGTTGTGCGCTCGCCCTTTCCCACTTCGACAGTTTTGGTGAGCATCGAACGTGAAGGAATTTTAGATTCTTTTGTTCGTGAAATTAAGCGTGATCAATCTTTCATTGAAGTCCCTATTAAGGGGAATTATGCGCCGAATGTTTTTGTATCGGTATTGGCACTTCGTGGACGAGCTGGTGAAGTACAACCCACCGCCCTGGTTGATTTGGGTAAGCCAGCTATGAAATTGGGTATGAGTGAATTAAAAGTTAACTGGAAAGCACATGAATTAGAGGTCAGCCTCAAAGGCGATAAGCAAAAATATCAAACGCGTGAAATTGCCAATGTTCATATTCAAGTTAAAACCGCAAGTGGCGTAAAACTTCCTGAAGGTGCCGAGGTTGCGGTTGCGGCAATTGATGAAGCGCTTTTGAAGTTGAAAGCCAATCCTAGCTGGAATCTTCTAGATGCAATGATGGGGCAACGTTCGCTGGGTGTCAATACGAGCTCATCTCAAAATATGGTAATAGGTAAAAGGCATTTTGGCGCAAAGGCCAAGGCCCCTGGTGGCGGCGGCGGAGCAATGGCGGGAGACTCGCGAGAACTGTTCAATGCGATGTTGTTGTGGGAGCCTCACCTCAAGCTTGATCAAAATGGTTCGGCAGATATAAAAATTCCTTTAAATGATTCTATTACGAGTTTTCACATTGAAGCGGTGGCCCTTGCAGGACTTCAACTATTTGGCAGTGGTCATACCTTACTCGCATCTACCAAAGATTTAATTATTTATTCAGGATTTGCGCCGCTGGTTCGCGACGGTGACTTTGTACACAATAGTTTTACCCTGCGAAATACCACAGCTCTTCCCATGGAAGTTACGATTAAGATCAAGAGTCCAGATATTGGTTCGCTACCTGAGCCAGGACTTGTGAAGTTAGCGGCGAGTGAAGCTAAAACACTTGAGCTCAATGTGCAGGTTCCTAAAGAGAAAAAGGAACTAGAATTTCAATTCTCAGCTAACGATAAATTAAGTGCTGCACACGATAGCTTGAAAATCAAAATCAAGGCGCAAGCAGCAGTGCCGCCACGGGTAATGCAAGCGACACTTTTGCAAATTGATAAGTCTGCTAATGTTTCAGTGCAGCAGCCAAAAGATGCTCTGCCAAATGTGGGCGGCTTGCATATCGATGCCAGAGATACATTGCTCGCAGGACTAGCTGGGGTGAAGTCCTATATGGAAGATTATCCCTATGCTTGTTTGGAGCAAAAAATATCGCAAGCTATCTCACTTGAAAATAAAAAAATGACGGAAGCTTTGATTCAAAGTTTACCCTCTTATTTGGATTCTGAAGGCCTTTTAAAATTCTTTACGAATTCGATGTGTGGGTCGGCTCAACTCACTCGCTATATTAGTAAAATTCTCAAAGCCAATTCTTATATAATTCCTGAAGCCACCAAGAGTCGAATGATCGCCGGAATGCAAAGCTATCTGAACGGAAATTACGCCTGCAAAACTTGGTGGGATGGGTTGGTTCGTAATATTTATCAAGATCAAGAGCGCATATTGTTGCTTGACGCGCTTTCGGAATTGCAAAAATTCAAAGTTTCTGATTTGGCGAGCGTTCAAATCACTCCCAATCTTTGGAAGACTGAAACCTTAGTAGCATGGTTTCAACTATTAAAGCGCGAAGCCTCGATTGAAGGTCGTGAGGCCTATTTAAAACAAGCTGAAAATATTTTGCATTCGCGAGTGAATTATCAGGCGACACTTATGAATTTGCAGGGTGATTTAGATTGGGAAGCCCGTTGGCGACTATTTTCATCACGCGATCAAGAGGCCATGGGCGTATTTGGACTCGCCATTGAAGAAGCCTCGTGGACCGAGGATGCAGGTAAGATGGCAAGAGGAGTGGTTGCAAGACTCAACCACGGCATTTGGGATACGACTCTTGCAAACGCCTGGGGCGTTACGAGTCTGCGAAAATTTAGCGCGAAGTTTGAAAAAGAAAAAGTTTCGGGTATTACCAATATTGCAAGTGGTAAATCGATTGCAAGTATTGAGTGGAGCAAGACTCCCTCTGGTGAAATGAAAGAGCTTTCCTGGCCGGAAGCCTCCTTCAAATCAGCGGTCAATGTTAATTTGACTCATATCGGACTAGGAAAACCCTGGGCATTGATACAAACTATTTCTGCAATTCCATTATTGGCTCCAATGGAGTTTGGCTACAAAGTGCTGAGAAAAGTAACTCCAGTTGTGCAAAAAGTTCCTGGCAAGTGGAGCGTAGGAGATGTCGCAAATATTGAATTGAATGTGACTGCCCAGGCGGATCAAGCATGGGTCGTGGTTCGTGATCCGATTCCGGCTGGCGCGAGCCATTTGGGTAATGGCTTGGAAGGAAATTCAGCCATCTTAGATCACACCCCCAAAAAAACCAAAGTAGAGGGAAGTATTGAGCATTGGCCCAGTGAATTTGAAGAAAAGTCTCAAGCCCATTTTATTTCTTATGCAGCTTATTTACCAAGAGGGAGCTATTTGACTACCTATCGAATTCGGCTGAATTCTGCTGGTGAATTTAGTTTGCCTCCAACCCGAGTAGAAGCCATGTATGCTCCTGAAACTTTTGGAGAGGCGCCAAATGCGAATTGGTCTGTATCTCCTTAGTGGAGTTCTCATTTTAATTTTGACATGGCTGGGGCTAGAGACTTGGTTTTCAGTCCCTATTAAAAGCTTTGCTGAAGTACAAAAGTCCTATCAGGCTTCTGATGTGCTCGTATTAGATCGCAACGACTATCCTCTTGAGGTATTGCGCATTCGGGATCATGAGCGCAGTCTTGCTTGGACCGCTTGGAGTCAAGTGAGTCCCAGTTTTCAAAAGTTATTGGTGCAAACTGAAGACAAGAGATTTTTTGAACATCATGGCGTCGACTCGCTTGCGCTTTTTCATTCACTTTACCAGGTGGCTTTTAAAAAAGCTAAGCGAGGCGCAAGCACACTCAGTATGCAGCTGATTCATATTTTAAATCCTAATCAACGTCACCAGAGCTTCATCAAAGACCTCATCACAAAATTTCGACAAATCATTAATGCCAAAAACCTAGAAAAAACCTGGAGCAAAAATGAAATCCTAGAAGCCTATATCAATAAAGTTTCGTTTCGTGGAGAACTCGTAGGCCTAGGGGCTGCAAGTTTTGGTTACTTTAATAAATCTCCTGAAGCGCTTGATGATTTTGAATCCGCATTTTTGACGGCACTTATTCGCTCTCCAAATTCAAATGCTCAGAAGGTATCAAAACGTATCTGCCAAATTTTATCAGAACATAACTGTGCAGAAGTTGAGGTCAGGGTAAATTCAATATTAAAAAAGGACTATCATATTACAAGAAATATGGATCATCTGCCGGTTCTTTCAGAATTGATTTTTGATAAAAAGGCAGAACCTATATCCGAGAAAAACTTAAAAACCAGTCTCGATATTCGTATTCAAGATCTGGCGTTACAGGCATTGCGAGAACAGTTGCTAGAATTGAAAAATAAAAATGTAAATGAAGGCGCGATCTTGGTTTTAGAAAACAAAACGGGAACTCCAATTGTTTATATCGGAAATCCAGGCGCGCAATTTACGAGCTTTCCTAAACTCGATGGCATACAAGCTAAGCGCCAGGTGGGTTCAACGATTAAAGCCTTAATTTATGCGAGCGCATTTGATTTGAATATCCTGAATGTGAACTCGCTGCTTGAAGATACCAAAGAAGATATTAGTCTTGGCGGCGGACAAGTTTATCACCCCAAAAATTATGATCGTATTTTTCGAGGAAATGTTGGCGCAGGAGAAGCACTCGCTTCGAGTTTGAATGTACCTGCAGTGCGAACCTTGGCCTTGGTTGGTGAGCAAAGAATATTAGAAAATCTAAAAAGCTTGGGTTTTAAATCTTTACAAGATGACGACTTTTACGGGCCTAGTCTTGCATTGGGTAGCCTTGATGCGAGTCTCTGGGAAATGACTCAAAGTTATCGCGCGCTCGCAAGTGGTGAATTATTTTCGAAGTCAGCGACCGAACAAATATTTCAAGCTTTGGCGCTACCTGAATATCGTCGGTTCACTTTTGGTCTCGACAATATCCTAACTCTACCATTTTTGGCGGCAGTAAAAACTGGAACAAGCAAAGATATGCGAGACAATTGGTGTATCGGATGGACACAGCAATATACCGTAGGAGTATGGGTTGGCAATTTTAATGGTCAAGCGATGTGGAATGTCAGTGGCACAACTGGCGCAGCTCCCATATGGAGAAAAATTATGTTGGCTCTTCATCCCAATCATACAGGCGCGCCCATGAAATTGAGTTATCAACCGGCCTCACCGCCAATTTTACATCGAAGTATTACGCGGATTCGATATCCAGTTGAAGAAATGAAGGTGGGCTTAGATCCTGATATACCTTTGATTCTTCAAAAAATTCCTATTGAAATTGAAAACCCACAGCCGGGGCAGAGCATTTACTTAAATGGAGTTTCATTTGGTCCTTCGAAGGAAATGAGCCTCTGGCCTTTGAAAAAGGGCCGGCAGAGTATTAGTTTAAGATCAAATAATGGTGAAATTTTAGATCAAGTTAAATTTGAGGTCCGCTAAAACGCATTTCCGCAATTGATGCCTGAGTAAGTTTATGAGATGATTGGCTTCTTTTTGTATAGATTAGCCCAAAATTAGTATGACCATTGCTAAATGGACTATTGGCCTTCGGAAGATTTTTTATTTCGGCGTTCGACATCATGCAGGCGAATCATAATTTTATTATAAGAAACCGCGATTTCTTTAAAATAGTCATTTTTGCGGAATCTAATTTCTTGGTAATTGCCGGTCTCTTCGAATTCTTCCATTGATTTTACAAGTCGAAAGATTGGGCCGACGACACGATTTGATAAGATGAGTCCGAAATAACCCACTATAAAAATTATGATTAGTAAAAAACTTAAAAAAACAATATCGGTAGCTTCAATTGAAGCAAAGCCATTCATTTGAATCATTGGTATTTTCAGAAGCAAATAAGCCAAGAAGAGACCCATAGACATAAATAAAAAACCCATTGTTACAGAATACTTTAGTAGAACATATTGTACGCTCGAATTGACAACGAGCTTACGGTTGAACCAGCTTAGATTTTTGGTTCTTTGCTCATTCGTATTCATTTGGTCGCCCGCCCAGTTGATGTGATTAGCTTATTTAAACACAAGCCAAAGCGATTGCCCACTTCTAAATGAGAAGTCAAATTTTTGGCGATGCTTGGGATGTTCGTTTCGGTCTTTAGTTTGTAATGCCTGTGAAGCCTGAAATATTTCCAGTATAGCTTGCGCCATTGCGATTCCAAATTCCGCTGCCTGTCAGATTGGTGAAATTAAGTGTCTGGCTATTTTGATTGAGCGTGCCAAGTAAATTGAGGTTCGAGACATCTGATACGTTCGCGCCAAGAGTTACAATATCACCAACGTCAACTGTGAGGTTATGGGCGAAAGTATTGACGCTTGAGTAATTGTGAGTGCCGCCGCCTGTAAAGAACACTGTTGCATTGCCGCCATAGTAGTTGGCGTGCCCTATATTAAAATCACCTGATAAAGTAAGGGTGCCATTTTTAAATGCTCCTCCATAAGGAGCCGGGGCCTGAACACTTCTTGCTTTAAGCGAGCCGCCACTCACTCCACCAAGGTCGTAGGCTGAAGACGAATAAAGATAAATGTTTGCAGTACCAAAATCGAGCGGCACATAACTCGACAAAAAGAGAGTTCCAAAACCCTGCATATTTCCGAAGAAATAATCGGTACCGGTAAACTGCGTAACACTTCCAGCTGATGTAATACTGATCGGCCCCATAAAATTGATTAAGCACTGGCGACCCGTGGCAATACAAGCCGCTGAGGTTTCAGAGATTCCAAAGCTTCCGCTTGGTTTATTAACAGCAATGGCAGGAGCGGAGACCATATTAATAGTATTTCCCCAATTGCTGGTTTGTCCTTCGGCGCTTAAAAGTTGATTGCCTGAGCCGATAAAATTTACTGTAACCAGAGGCGTAGAATTGAGGTCCATGATTCCCGAAAGTAAGTGCAGATTTCCTGTTAAAAATATTTGTGAGCCATTTGGGGTTCCAATATTGAAACCTCCACAGCCGCTACCGGCTTGACGATCTGCTAAGCAGCGATCGAAGCTAAAGTCATTGTCGACATAAACATTTGAATTGAGGACATATGAATTTCCTCCAACGTATGAGGCATTATAAAAGTGAGGAGTCACTGCGGCTACAAATGTTCCGAAGTGTAAGAGTACCGATGAGGTGCCTGCATAGATTGGGCCTCTAAAATTTGTATCTCCTTCGAGGCCTATGGCTCCGGCAAAAGTTGTAATTTGGTTAGGATTTGTAACCAGATTTGGTATATAACCTGGCGACGTACCCACAGGATCGGTATTTACAAATCCTGATACGCTTTGTTGGTTCGGGGCAGCCAGTACAATTTGAAGATTTGAACGATTGAGCGTGCAATAAGTATTTCCGCCTGAGTTGATAGCCTTGATACTTCCGGTCACATTGATCTGACTTACGCCCGTACCACAGAGACCGGCTTCAGTTCTGTGGGCTCCGTCCAGTGTGAGATTCGTCACATTGAGGTTGCTCCCGATAATGAAAGGCGACACTCCGCCACTAAAGTTAATTACTCCCAGGTTGATACCATTTCCGGTGGCCACGTAATCCATCATTAAATAGGCCTTTTGCAAAACCAGTGTGCCGGCATTTTGAAAATTAACTCCGGCATCAATCTGCAAACCTGTCGAAACTGAAGTCAAAGTCGTAGTTGCAGAAGTAGAGAATTGGCCCGCTTGTAAATAAAAATTTGTTAGTGGCGCAGGTCCCGGATAAGTTGGGGCGCGAAGATACAAAGAAGTATTGGTCATATTATATTGGCCGGTTCTAAATGTTCCGCCAGCTTGATAATAGCCCTGGTGTTTGAAGTTTGGTTGCATTGCTGTAGTGCCGCCCCAGCTTGCCGCATTGGTGGTAATTTGCAAATCCTGAGATTGGGCGATGACGCCAGGAAAGCTTGAGTAGATTTCAATTCCATCTAAGTTTGAAATATCTAAATTGACACTTGAACAGCGCGTGCAGTTTTGATTGAAGACCAAGTGCGGAAGACTATTTGAACTATTACTAGCCGGATTTGCATTGTGAGAGCAGCTACCATTTGATACGTTTCCGCACCAGTTCACGGCGTTTGAGGCATTGCTATTGGTGCCGTCTCCGGTCCATGTAAAAGGCGTCATGATTTTTATCCAAACACGGTTGGTTCCTTGATTTCCGATCGAATCTTTGAATTTGTAATCGAGAAAATCGAGTCCATAAAAATTAGTTGGAGGAGTATAATTGATGGTATTTCCGGACGTAGTCACTGTCCCGCCGGCATAACCAGTTTGACTTGCAGAAACAAGTGTAATGCTACCAACTGCATTTGAACTATTCGGCAACTGAATTTGTATGGCTTGGTAATTTTGGCCAGTTTGACGCCAGTTGGCCATCAATACGGGAGGGATGGCGTATAAAGTATTTTGCATTTTCATACTCATGATGAGGCTAAACTGCATAGGTACATAATTTGAAGTATTGGGCTGATCCGTGTGTTGAGAGGCGAAATTAATATTGAATACACCCTGAACTTTAACTAAGGGGTCTACACATTTTGCGCCAGCTTTACAAAGTGGAGTCCAAGTTAAAACATATTGATAAGGGCAAGTGTCACTTACTGCTCCGTAACCAGTGCAAGTTGAGCCTAACGGATTAAAACCATTAGGAGTACTAGATTGAGAATTTCCACCGCCACCGCCATTGCTTCCGTTCCCGTTTCCATTGCCACCATTGCCGTTTCCATTGCCACCATTGCCGTTACCATTCCCGTTATTTATTTCACCATAGTGATTGCCGTTGTCGCCGCCATTTCCTTGGTTATTACCGCCGCCGACGCCGCTTCCGCCGCCGCTTCCACCGCCACCACCACCACCACCACCACCACTATTGTTGTTTGAAGTGGTAGCATCATAAATCACATTTAGATTGGCATTCACGACTCTGAATTGAGTCTGTACTCCAACCAAAGCCGAACAATCTGTATGATTGTATAGACAAGCCATTTTTGCATTTGAAGTACTCATATTGACTGGGTCTGCATAGGTGCTAAACCAGTTTGATTCATTTAGAATCTGGCTGATGAATATTCCTTTTAGATTGTTTTGCTTTACCAAGGAATCTAAGTGAGCTGATGACTGATAAATCAATTGAACGATGTTTCCGGCAGCTACCAATGAAATCATGACTATCCCTGTGGCTACGCTGAGCTCGACCAAGCTGAATCCGCCTCGACTAAACAATTGTTTTAATTTTACATTTTTCATTGGTAGAGGCTAATCGGTGCGAATTCGTCCATACTTTAGTCGAGCGACTATTTGATTTACTGATTTTGAAAGTGTATCAAAATTAGACCTCAATATTTACGGCCATTCATAATAGTATAAGATTGAAATGAGATTTTCACAAAGTTGAGACATCGGAGAAAAATATCTCAAAACAAGAATCTAAAAATTGTATCTTTAATTTGAGACTCGCGGTTTGTCTCATTCGAAATCAAAGGGGCTCGATTGTTCCGATTTTATTCATTTCCGTATTGATTGCTATCGGGCTTATCACTTTTAGTGAGAATAATTCTTTATTCACTCAAGGGCAGAGTATTCGCAGCAAAGCCTTTATTCAGTCTTTAAATCTAGTGCGCGATTCGATTTCGATGGGTTTTCAAAGTGGCGACGCCATCAATGAAACACTTAATTTTGCAGGCAATCCCGGCAATCAAAACCTCCTAGCCTGCGTGACCGGTACACAAGACTGTATGCAATGGACTAATAATCCAAGTGTGAACAATCAAATCGTAATTAAATCAGGCGCGCAGAATATCATCAATGATCCCACTTCACATGGAGCCGAAATCTATGGCATTAGCGCCACCTTTGCCAATTGCAATGGCGGGCTCTTGTGTGGCAGTTTTGAATTGCAGAGAGGGATTTGCAATAACTACGGGACGAGCAATTGCAATGCTCAGTTCAATACCTATTTCGTGCCGGTATGTCCACCGGCGGCCACTTGTCTGCAGCCAGCAATACACTTGAGAGCAGATTTGGTTTTTGCCGATCAATCCATTTGGCTTTTAAATCCTCAAAAATTTAGTGTGGATGTAGTGCTTGGGCCCTAAATTAAACAAAATAGGATCATCTTTAGTTGAAGTCATGGTTGGGATTGGTGTCATGACTATCACGGTTTTTGCCGCAGGCATTTTTATTACCAATACGCTCAAGCTGCGTGCCGCTCAAAACAATATGCTCAATTTAAATGTCGTTAGAGAACAATTGATTTCTATCGCCGAAAATCAATTGGCCTGGAGCAATTCCATCAATCACAATGCAGCACTTGGGTGCTTCCTGAATGTGATCAATCCAGCGTCGAATGATTGCGCTAGTTTCAAGCTGGCAAGTCCTGCGACTTATCCATTTCCTGATGCAAATAAATTAGCATTGTATGATTCACAAGATCTTTTGGTTTTCAATTCTGCTCTTGGTGGGACCAATGGTCTCGACCTTTATGGTAGGACTTGTAATACCTTTAGTGTTTCTCCGGGTGATCCAAATTGTCCTTTGCAGCCCACCATCAGCTTTCGAGCGGTTTGCCCGACAGCAGGGGCTTGTATCAATCCACCCGTTGTCGTGCGAATTGATTTTTTAATTGCCAATGGTCAGCAGCTGCCATCATGGCTGAATCCTGATCGCTACAGTGCTGAAATTTTTAAGATGTCAGGCTATTGTCCCACTCAGGCCAATATCACATCGACCCTGGGTTCAAATACGAGTGTTACCGCGCCTACGCTCGCAGCACCTTACTTAGATGGTTCAGTCAGCGTAAATAATAATGTCTCAAACGGCATATTTCTTTATACCACACCTGTTTACTTTTGCGCACGGACAGAGATTCGCTTTCAACCGGTTTTGGGCGTTGGAGCGGCCACGCGAAATCGTGTTTGTTTGGGATTTACAAATGGGAGTTGTGAATACGAATGGCTTGAGACATCTGATAGCGCATGGGTTTTGCGATATAACGGAGTGCAGGTATATTCTGTACAACCATCTACCGCGTATCCGGCGCTTCAGAGTATGAAATTCTTAGTTCAAAATGGTTCGGTGTCTTTTTATTCAGATGACAGTTTATTATTTCACTTTCAACAAACGCTGACTCAGACTTTTATTCCGAGGTTTATGCCGTCCTTCAATGGTGGCGGCGGTGGTATGAACTTTGATATAAATTCGTACTGATATTTTTTGTGTGCTCAAATAAACGGCATTCAAATATCTAAATATTTTATTTTTGATGCGGCACTTCATTCCTATTGTTTCAAGAATAATTAGCCCTTTATCTGACTCTTGGTAATTAGGCAACTAACTGAAAATATTAACTATTAATTAGATTCGGTTTTTGCCATAGCAATTGTCTGAGTTGTCTTATGAAATTAAAGTTGTGAATAATTTTTTTTAAAAGTGTGAAAAATACTTGGTTTAAATTTTTTCAGATGCTACATCCAATTTGAAACAACGACTGAGGTTTTTTATTTTAAAAGGCCAAGTCCAATTAACTCTCTAAAGGAGAATTTATGAAAAGTTTAATCGCAATCGCAGTTGTATTTGCTTCAACACAAGCAATGGCTCTTAGCCCACGCAGCACTTGGTCTGAAATCTTCAAATCACGCACTGCTATGGCGTCTACAAATCATTCAAGCTATATGTCAAATATCGATCTTGATAATGCTTGCTTGACTGAGACTACAGTTCAAACAATTAAGCCAGTAAACGTTTGTGTTAAATTGGTTGCAGTTGAGCACAAAAATCAAGGCGAAGGCGGAGACTACACAACTTACGATTGCAAACAGTACGCTGTTCAACAAATCGTTCGCCCACGCACTTACCAAATCCAAGTTTGTACTAAAGACGTTTTAGTTCAAGAAGGCGACAGCAAAATGTGGGAGTGTGTTCAGTTCGGTATGAAAGATGTTACTATTGCAGGAACTGTTACTGCTGAAGTTCGTGAAATGAACAACGAATATTCACAAGCTTTCAACAAGTCTTATACTTTCCCAACTTGTAACTAATTTATAAAATTTAGTTTCTATAGAATAGTTTCAATAAGAGTGCCTTGGTAAAAGCCAGGGCATTCGTGTCTAAAAAGTATTTAGTTGATGCCAAAATTAATGGGACCTTGGTTGCAGTAATTTTGGAATCATCTATAAGTTGATGGGATCGTATAATTGGGCGGGGATTTTCTGGAAAAGTTAACGGCACTTAATTTTGAAAACTTTCAAGACTACTTTAAGTATCGACTTAAAGCTGAGATTCGTTCAAATACGGGTCACAAAAAATCAAGTCTTGAAAAATTAGCCAAGCAACTTGGCTATAATTCTCCCAGCAGCCTGTCGATGATTTTCACTGGAGATCGACTTCCAAGCAATGATTTTTTAGATGCAATTTTTGAATATTGGCATGTGAGCTCAGAGGAGAGTCAGTATCTTCGTAGTGTCGTGCAACTTGAAAAGCTAAAGCGAAAAGGCAAGGCCACTGCTCAAGTTATAGCGCGACTAGATCGTTTTAAAAAAGTAAGTCGCACTCAGAAATTAAATATTCAACAGTTTTCGCTGATGAGTGACTGGTATCATCTGGTTGTTAAGTCTTTGGTTTCTACTTTTGATTTCAGAGAAGATCACAATTGGATCAATAGACGACTTCGAAAAAAGCTCACCGCAAGTCAAATCAAGAAATCAATTGAAGTCCTTCTTGAGCTAGGCCTTATCGAGCGCGATCCCGATGGAACACTGAAACAGGCAACACAGGTTGTCGAAACAACACATGATTTGCCTTCAGAGGCCATTCGGGAGCATCACAAGGGTATGATGCAAAGAGCGATCGAAGCCATTGACGAGCAAGAAGTAACTGAAAGACATTTCAATTCGCTTACGCTGAAATTCGATCCAAAACATATGCCTGAGGCAAAAGAAAAGATTTTGAATTTTGTGAAGGATTTTAACTCAAGATATTTGGGTGAAGACTCAAATCGGGTATTTCAGCTAAACGTACAATTATTTGAACATACAAAAGAAGAAAAAGTATTGGGAGCAAATCAAAATGCGGAACATTAGGTCCTTATTGTTGGGAGTCGGCTTTTTAATATTTCTCTTTATTTGCAACGAAGTCTTCGCCGGAGGCATCGTCGGCAATGGTGCGGGAATTGTTGAGCAAAATATTCAGTTCGCTTATCTATCACTCGACAAGGTGATTTCTCATTGCGTTGTATCTCCAAAAGTTTGCGGCGTGAGCGATGAAGAAATTCAAACTCTTAAAAAGATTGAAGGCGTTTTAATTGCAAACACTTCAAATCCTTATCGTATCATTTTTCTTTCTGAAAAATCCACGCCAGGATTTTTCACTACCTCTTCTACCGAAAGTAATCGAATTGCGGTTACTGGGCTCAACTCAAGTATACCAATATATTTTAATGTAGACGAACTCTATAGCCAAATTGGCGAGCCCAATTTGGATTTTGCTGGACTCTCGGCCATTTTAATTCACGAGCTCGGGCATCAAACCGGCGAACAAAATCATAGTAAACTTGATATTTTAGGTTCGAAGATTCGCAGAGTTTTATCTCAGGATTTTTCGAGCCTCAAATATGGCTTTGAAAAGACGCAAAAATATCTTGAGCTTTCAACTATTAATTATTCGGTCCCCATGCCGGTAGCTGATATCTATTTGTCGGTGAATGCCGAGCCTTCAAGTATTTTAACCCAAGATGTAATGAGACAAGTGAAATGCAAAGGCCCCATGCAAAAATTTGTGGGCTATGAAATTAGCAACGCTCATTGGAACTATGTGAGTAAAGTTTTAAATGCCGAAGGCGCGATTGACTATTCTGCCTGGATTCGAATATTTTGTGCTGAAAGCCTCATTCCTCAATCTGTGATGAACACTGAAACTAAAAATTTAGTTATTCATCTTTCGGATATGGCAAAAATTATAGGAATCGAAGTTCAGCCTCTTAATTAACTCTCTCAATTTAAACTTAAAGTCTCAATAGTAGGAAAGGGCGACAAAAGCAATTTGAGCCCAAAGTCCTAAAATGATCAGCCAGCCGCCGGCAAACCAAAAAAAGCGCTTGATAACCCGATTTTTGCCTAGATGTTCATAGGAATGCCCAATTCGAGAAAGAATAAAAGCCCAGGCGAAGAGAATGCTAATGAGATCGGCGTGCTTAAGCGTCAGTAGCGTGAGGCAGCTTATAAAAAACAAGAGAGGCAGTTGAAATTGATTGTCATAGTGCCGTCCCACCACCTGTACCCGGTCTGTAACATCGCCCTGATAGGCTTTAAAAAAGCTATGATGAACATTCTTATTCTTAATGGCCAATAACCGGGTACGAAAATTCAAAGCTCCTAAAAGCCAAATATAAATTACGTAGAAGAGCATTGCTAAAATCAATTGTTTTTCCATACCTAATTGTTAGCTGAGGACGGATGCGAGGTCAATAAATCCTAAAGTGCATTCAAGCTTGAGTTTTCTTTTAACCGAACTTCTACTCAAAATTGTCATCAAAGAAGAAGAAATTTCAATTGTCTAAAAGATTTAAAATTGAACTCTACATAGTGATCGCATTTGTGATATAACGCCAGTCCAACTAAAAACTAGGGGAAAACTTATGCTCTTGAAAACAATTGGATTTTTAATTTCGTCATTAACTGTCAGCGCATTTGCGGCTACCAGCGGGACACTTGCACTCAGTGGTTCGGTAGCTAAATCAAGCAGTATTGTGGTGACCCCCAACGGGACGGCCAATACAAGCCTTGATATTTTGGCCGGGCAATCAAACGTAAAAGTAGGAAGTGCTGCTGAGACATCGAATGACCTTTCTGGATATACGATTTCAATTTCTTCACCAACTGGTGGCTTTTTACAAAATTCAGGAGACGCCACTAAAAAGACAGCTTACACCATTAGCTACAATGGCGGCGGTCCGGTGACGCCAACAGTTGGTGGCGTGAGTGTAAAAAACGTTGCTTCACTTGCTGGATTAGTTACAAATAATTCTGATATTAATATCAATGTGACGGCGTATGCGACGGCTCCTTCAGGAACATATTCCGACACTTTGACAGTAACAATATCAAGTAATTGATTTCTGAATTTCATTTTACTCGCTCGATTGCACAATAATCGTAATCGTATCTAAATAGGTGCCGGCTGATTTATTAGGGGCCGCACCTAAATTCACTTGAATCGGAAACCTGGTCCCCGTTGTCGAACTCACTCCAGTGGCTGTTGAGGCTGTGACCGGAGTGCCAGAGGATGAAGATAAGTTCAAAGCACTTCCATTAAAAAGAAAAGTATAAGCAATTGAGTCGCTCGCACTACTATGGGCGAGCTTCCCATTATTTTGTGAAGACAGCAGTACCTTATAACCGGCATTGAATTTAACCAGCAAGTCTGCGCTGAGACTTGCGCCGCCGCTTGCTGCAATTTGGCCAAAATTCATATTGAAGCTAGTGCTTGATAAATTAAACGGAGATGAAGTTGAAACCAAAGATAAATCAATTTGTCTGGGCGCCAAATAATTCAAATTTATACTTTGCGAGCCAATACTTTTGTTTGTCGTCAAGTCACCCGTGTACATCTGAACATTAAAGGTATTTGAGTAGTTGCCAAATCTCAAATAGGGATTTGTTGGGTTGAGGCAAACATAATAGTTGAGCGTCAAAACTTGATTACCCAAGTTTGAAATGCTGCCACTTAAGACATCGTTTGAGCTTGAAGCGGCAGGAAAATCTTTGAGTATATTGCTTTGCCCGGCATCCTGAAAAATCTGATAGGACCAAGAATAGGAGCTTTGGTTCAGGCTTCTTGCAGACCAGGTTCCGGCTCCACCATAATCAAAGGTGAAAAAAAATGTGCAAGGATTTGAGTTTACTTTTACGCTTGCAGTAACTTGTAAAACCGAGCACGAATTGATATTGAGTGTGACAATTGAAGAAGACGTCGAAAAGCTTGCGCCTGTACATGCGGGCTGAGCCGCTTGAGCAATTTTCGAAATCGCAAACACGAACATTAAAAACCAGCGTCGATGAAGCTTGAGCTTATTCTTCATGAATTTTGACCTCGACTTTACCTAAGTGAATCATATTATTTGGAGCCTCGTTGGGAATATCAATATAAATCGGGTTTGAGTTCTCAAGGGCAAGACGCAGTTGATATTTTCCGGAGCTTAAGGCTTCGATCAGAAATCTGCCATTTTTATTGGTAAAAAAATTGTCACCGATGAGTTTATTATTCTCATCAAAAAGTTCACCAGTTTGATAGGCGAGCGGTTTTTTTCCTAAAATTAAAATTCCATCTGCGACCATTTTTCTCTGAAAGTTAATTTCGATTAAGTAGCCGGTTTTATATGTAGGATAGAAGTCAAAAAACTCCTGATTGAGCAAATAGCCAGTTGGAAGAGCTGTTCCGTCAAGGCTCATGCGATACGGATATTCATAGGCCAGATGATTAAGAACAACTGGAGAATGCGCCGCCAAGATGACGTTGCCAGCTTGGCTCTGTGCTTGAATCGGAAGACTTAATTTTTCTTGCATTGAATCTGATTTGATAATCGCAAAACTATCTGAGATGGGGGCCGAAAGAGCAAGCTGACCTCCTGCCCACGCCAGTGAGCTTTCAAGTCCAACTGAATATGTTTGCGTTGCCGAGCTATCTAGAGGCGAAGATAAAGCTGACAAGCGTAGACGAGCAATCTTTGATAAGTATTCAGCGCCCGCTGAGACCTGCCCCGAATCGTCAGATCTTCCGAAGCCAGCATTCAGGCGAAGATCTTGATCTAAGATGAGATGATTTTGATTGATTGAGCTATTCAAATTATTGCGATCGCTTGAATACGAGCTATTGATATTAGTGCGTTGGGAGCTTTCTGTCCAATTGAAGGCAAGAAGAACATATTGACTGCTAACAATTGAATTTTGAAAATTATAACTCATATCCACATACCAATTCGAATGAGCATGAACATTTAAGAAAATTTGGCCCAACGAGGAATGGGTGTATCCGGGATAGGGTGAATTTAAGTTGCCGCCTATTCCGGTTGTCAATTTATCAGTTGGACTATAAGAGATTTGTCCTAAAGATTGAAGTTCAGAACCGCTAGGCAGAAAGCCCAAGATTTGCGGCTGCGAAAAGTTAACTCCTCGATATTCAAATTGTGCAGAAAAATATAGGGGGCGTTCGGCAAGTGATATGCCGTTGATAGATCGATAGCTGAGTCGGATTGCCTGCGCTTTTGATTGAGTTTGTGAAGCATATTGAGAAGAGGCGAGATCGAGGCCCCAAATTCCCCATTTTTCAAGAGATAAAAGTTCGCTTCCGATGAGGCTTTGGTTGCCTAAAGACTGAAAATTCAAACCTATTGTTTTATTCTGAGTCCATCCATATCGGTGAAAAAATGAAGCCGCACTTGAGTCTTGCAAATAAGATTTTCCGGACAGATTTGAATCTGCAGTCTGACCGCCGCCATAATAAAACTCATTTTCTCCTTCGGCTAAAACATTGGCGTCAAACAAATACATAATATTGAATTCTTCGCTTTGCCCAAAATCGTCAATTACTTTGACGCGAATATTATTTTGCCCTGCCGAAATAGGTAAATTACTTAAATTGAATTTCCCTGGTTGAATATGAAACTGCGAATAAATCTGATTGTTAATATAAACTTCAATTCGCGAAGGCTTGGTGATCATAATTTCTTGCTGCGAAAGTGACGCCAGTTTTCGTTGCGGGTGCAATGCTTGTTCATTTCGAATAGAGCCACCTAAGAAGGCATAAACATTTTGAAATCCTTTCGGCGAGATATTGAGATCGCCTGCGGCAGCTCGCGTTCCCTTCAAAGGACCTGAGATAAGATCCTTGGTAATATTGCTCTCAATTCTCTGCCAAGGAGGGGTCGCATCGCTACTGTAGTTCGATTTATTCTCAAAGATATATCCCTTAAAGTTGCTGACAAGATCAAGCTGCGAGGAATTGATACTTTGATTTTTGCTTAAAGTCTCAGTGGTATAGACATTCAGAAAGCCACTCCAATCGGCTGGCCTTTCAAAGTGAGGTCGCATTTCATTGTCGGCGGCTTGAAAATTAATACTTTCTTTTTTACGGTTTCTCAACGGGATATCAAGGTGAATCTCTAAAGCGCTTTCGTCGAAATGGGGATTCAATCCTTCGTCTTCAAGTTGTCTTAAGTTAATTTGTGAATATTGCGACCAATCATTTTTGAGTTTTTCGAAATAAAAGTATTCAAGTAAATTGCTCAATTGAGCTAGCAAGCTGGTTTTTTCAATTGAGAACTTTTCGGCGTCTTGATTGGGCCACGTGGGAACTTCAGCCACTTGAGTTTCGGTAAAATAGATCGGGATCAGCACGGGATTGGTGAGGGCGCGCAGCGATTCACCAGTGACTAAAAACATTAAAAGTGCGAATGCAAAGCGAGTGATATTTAGTCTCCAGAATTTTCAGAGTCTACTACGACTCGATCAAAGCCAATTGGCAATTTTTCTTTTGCTTTAATTTTAATTTCTTTGTATTCCCCAGCAAGTAAATTGACGCTCTCGAGTGCCTCAATGCCACTTATTTCTTTAATCAAAGATTCGCCATTAAAAAACCTAAGTTTGGCTTTGTAAAGTACCTTATGAATATTTCCGGTATTCGAAATTTTAATGCTGGCGTCATTTTCATTTATATTTTTAAATGAATCGATGTGAAGTTTGTACTTTCCGGGTTCACTTGGCTCGATATAAATGGATGCCACATATTGAAGTAAAAAATTTATTTTAGCAGAATGATCAGAGGTAGCTTTTGGCTTGTCTGCAAGATTGACCGGAAGCTGTGAGGCAATAAGGCGATAGGCCAATTCTTGGTTTGAAGTTTCGGGTTTTGTCCAGGTGAGGCGAATATTTCTTTTCTCGCCAGCTTGCAGGGCCAATTGGTCTGGATAAATACTAAAGTCCTCGGTAGGCTTTCTGGTTTCGTTTCCTTTTTCATCGTATGAGCGTGCTTGAATTTCTAAACTCACGGCAATTTTTTCTTTATTTTTATTTTCTACCGTGAACACCAGGCTTTTTGATTGTTGGGTATTTAATTTTTGAACCATTGGCGAAAGTACAAACGCTTTGGCATTTTGGTTTGAGAGGCACAAGAGAATAATAGCAGTCCCAACAAATGAGTGTAGTTTTTTGCATTTCATAGTGTGATATCCTAGATGAAGTTGAACCACGAGTTTCTAGAATATATTAAAGGCAAAATGCGTTTGAGGATAGATGAAATGCGGATTAGGGCGCTTCAATAGATATTTTTTGATAAATGCTTGCGGGCGTTCTGAGCTTTGAGCGCTTTATTTTATAGTGAAATTTTGAATTGCTCTGAATTTGAAAGACGGGGCCTGATTGATTATTTGCGAATCTAATTTCAGCGCGACTTGGCACCGAACCCTGAAGTAGTAGTCCTGTTCCTGCCAAAAGGCTTTGGCTTAAAAGTAGCGGTAAAATGAGTATTAAGGCCTTTGAGCAATTCACTTACATCTTCTCGGCAAGATCCAGACTAGCCTTGAGTCGTGATTGAGGGAGCGCCGTCTTTTCGTTTAAAGTACCTGTGGCCAAAGTGCCTCAGTTTGGTATGATTTAGTGATCACAAAGCAAAGTATTAAAAATATATTACAAGAATATAAGGCGGAATAAATCACTAAAAAGACATAGTAAATACTAATTTAGAAATCAAAAATGATCACAAAGGAGATCTTTTATATTTAAAAATGTGAAGATGAGTGCCATACTGAATAAGTCGGACGTTCACTCAATATCAGCACAAAAATTACGGGGAATTTTATGACAGCTATTAAAAGATCGCCTTTTGTTTTTTTACTGAGTTTCAAGCTTTCGAATTTTACTTCTTTTGCAATTTGCTTGGCGGGCCTATGAGGATTCAAAAAAAATATTCAGCGCTAAATTTAATTTTTGTCATACTTGCAGTTGTCACAATGAGCTTCGCATTTATAAATTGCAGTGGAGACGGCGCAAGTTTCACAGGTCAAGATGTTTCGGATCAGTCCAATTCTGGCTCGCCTACCACCATTGGATTTGCTGGCGGGGTTTTTGCTGGCAATATCGGTGGCTACGGAAACTTAGATGGTATGGGGCCAAGTGCAAGTTTTAGCAGTCCGCCAGCAATAGCTGTTGATTCCGCTGGTAGCTTTTATGTAGCTGACTACAATAATAATACGATTCGAAAAATCACTCCATCGGGAGTTGTTACAACATTTGCTGGTACTGCGGGAGTGCATGGATCCGCAGATGGTACAGGGGCAAGTGCAAGCTTTTATCTTCCGGGAGGAATTGCAGTTGATGCCTCTGGCACTCTTTATGTTGCCGATACAGGAAATAGTACGATTCGAAAAATCACTCCATCAGGAGTCGTTACAACATTGGCTGGTACTGCAGGCGTTCATGGATCCACAGACGGTACCGGTACAAGCGCAAGTTTTTATTATCCCTATGGTGTGACTCTCGATACTGGCGGAAATGTTTATGTGGCAGATTCTAGCAATAATACAATTCGAAAAATTACTCCGGCAGGTGTGGTGAGCACATTGGCAGGGACTGCCGGCGTGGCTGGTTCGGCTGACGGCGACGGAGCAAGTGCAAGCTTTCATAGCCCGATGAGCATTATGCTTGATCCATCAGGATTTTTATTTGTTGTCGACTGCGATAATAATACCATTCGAAAAATCACTGTTTCAGGAGTCGTTACAACATTTGCGGGGACGGCTGGCTTACAAGGATCTGCAGACGGCCCTATAGCTAGTGCAACTTTTAGCACGCCGACAACTCTATCAAGAGATTCATCAGGTAATTTGTTTGTCGCGGACACTGGTAATAATACCATTCGAAAAATTTCTCCGGCGGGAATCGTAACAACATTTGCAGGAACAGCAGGAGTGCGTGGTTCAGCAGATGGAACCGGAGCCAGCGCAAGCTTTCGTGCCCCCAGGGGCGGCGCTGTTGATTTCGCGGGAAATGTTTTCGTTGCCGACTATGGCAATAACACCATTCGCAAGATCACGCCGGGAGGTGTGGTAACAACATTTGCCGGGACTCCTTTTATTCAAGGTTCGGCTGATGGTACTGGTGCGAGCGCAGGATTTAGTCATCCACGAGGCATGGCCGTCGACGCTTCGGGAAATATTTATGTCGCCGACTACAATAATGATATCATTCGCAAGATCACACCGGCTGGAGTGGTAACTACATTGGCAGGGACAGCAGGAGTGATAGGTTCAGCTGACGGTGCCGGGGCGAGTGCAAGTTTTTATGGTCCGTGGGATGTCGCTGTTGATTCATCTGGTTATGTTTATGTCGCAGATACTGGCAATGCTACCATTCGCAAGATCACCCCGGGAGGTGTGGTAACAACATTGGCAGGGACTGAAGGGATGAGGGGCGTGGCCGACGGCATTGGGGCGAATGCACAATTTGATAATCCTTCAGGTATCTCTCTCGATTCTTCCGGAAATATTTTTGTTGCAGATACCACCAGTCAAACCATTCGCAAGATCACGCAGTCGGGTGTGGTAACAACATTTGCCGGGACAGCAGGAGTCGTTGGTTCAGCCGATGGAGTCGGAGCAAGTGCAAGCTTTAACTATCCTCGGCGGGTGGCGGTTGATGCTTCAGGAAATGTTTATATAGTCGATACCAATAGCAATACCATTCGTCGGATCACCTCAGCAGGAGTTGTAACAACTTTTGCAGGAACTGCCGGAGTAAAAGGTTCATCCGATGGAACCGGAGCCCAAGCAAGTTTTAACAATCCTATGGGAATCACCCTTGATTCTTCAGGCGATGTATATGTTGCAGATTCCGATAATTTTTTGATCCGAAAAATTACGCCTAGTGGAGTCGTAACGACTGTCGTAGGAAAGCCAGGTCAGATTGGGGTTCAACTAACCACTTTGCCTGGTGCTATCGCCTTACCCATGGGGCTAGCAATTTTTGGAAGAACTTTGTATGCGACAATGAACAACGGCTTGGTGTTTGTGTCGAAGGTGCCTTAGGCGGTCAGCTATCGGGCACGGAGAAACTGATCTAGGCACCTGCTATAAATAATGGTCTCCAGGAGTCATCACTTCTGCTGACTCCGCGAGCTGGCATTTCACTAATTAGAGATATCTAAGAATATTTTCAAATTGAATTTTTCTGCAAAATTAAAATCGCTATTTAATAATGATATATCAAATTCATGATGACGCGAGAGTGGTCAAGATGAAAATTTAAGCTCCCACGTAAGTGATAAATTCAATTCCAACATCTTCTTAAGTAATTCAAAAGACGTATAGAGGTTCCCAAGCTGGCACCTTCATTGCATTTTGAATTTTAAAAGGGAGTTTTATGAAATACATTATTTTACTTCTCGCTTTAACAATAAATACTATTGCATTTGCATCTGAGGATTTGCCATTTATCAACATCGAATCATGAGAGAGCATTACGATTCAAGGACATCTTTCTCCTGATTTTTCGCGATTCGGAAAAATATGTGTGCATGAATGGTTGGGTTCAACAAACAAACATTTGGTCAGCGTTGAGGATGGGCCGAAAAATTTTATCACGCCTTCAATCATGGGTCGGAGTAATTTAAGTTTCGGCCATCCGTGCCTCAGTCCTGACAGTGACGGCAATTATTCAATCGAATTGCCAATACTGCGAAAAGACTTTATTGATTCTTACAAGGCTTCAGATATTTATCTAAGCTTTGACATTAAAGGGGCTATTCCTGTTTTATTGAACTGAATAATAGCGAGCTAATGTCCTCGCTATTTTTTTTACCAACTGCACGCACACTGAAGGCTCCATATACCGAAATCCTGTCCTCACGCGAAATTTGTCAACTCGGTAAGAAGTTCATCGAAATCTCAGCGTAAATAAAAGAATTTAACTCTAACAAAGGGCTTTTCAAGCTATTGTTTTTATTGAAAAATTGATAATTTAGTAAGAACCTCTAAAAAATTTAATCACGCTTAGGCATGGCATAGTTTTAGCATCGCTATTAATCAATACCTTCCACAGGGATTAATAAGATGAAACTGAGTTATAAGCATTCTTCCTTTTACAGAATTATTTTCTTCAGTTTAACGGCTGTTGCCGTCGTCTCTCCTTCCGCGAATGCGAGCCTAAGTTGTGAAGAGTTTATTGTCTCAACAGAAAACCATGGCATCGGCTATCTTGAAAAAAAGCTGTCTGATTTAGAAGAAATGGAAAGACGAGCCGAAGAGTTACCAACATTTATTGGCTACTCGGGACTTTCCGTACGAAGCATCAATTATGAAAAAAGCGTATTGATGACAAGACATCATGAGCTCGCGCGGCAGCTGGTGAGCCAGGTTGTGGACGTGAAATCCTTCGGATTGGTAATAAATTATCTCGGTAAGACTCATCCAACCACTTTCAAATATGACTCTCAGCCCTTCACCTTGAACGAAGTTCTTGAAAAAGGAATCAACTATTTACGAAGTGCAAATCCTGGATTTGAATTAGGTTTAGAGATGTTGAAACAGCTTCCCTCCCAACATTCGAGTATCGCCTCCTCGGCTATACAAGGTTACACAATCCTTTCGGAGGGGGTGCGAAAAATTTATTTGTATACGATCGAGAATGCAAAAACTGCGGATCAGGTAGAAGAGCTGTTAAAATATTTTAACGGATATGCGGAGAAAGAAACCCTTGTTTTCCCAGGTAAAATTAGTGTTTTTCAGGATATCATCCAAAGAACTAAAGATATTATCATCAAAAGCCCAAATCGATTGCACATTAACCGGGTCGATCCGACTGAAGGCACTTTGAGGGCTACGGTGGCAGAAATTAACTTTGCAAAGGCTGAGACTCCTAAAAGCTTTATTTCTGCTATTCCTTGGATTCGAGACACAAGTTATTTTGGAGCCAAGGATTACACTGAAGAATATATGATTAAATTTGAACCCACTTTGAAAAAGCACATTGGTAAATTTCTGGACATGAATCCATCCGCTAATGAAATTTTAAATTTATTCTTAAGAATAGGATCGTCACACGCGCATACTTATTTACCAGAGGTATGGGGTGGCACTTACCTTCGAAAGTTTGCAAGGTCCTTTTTGGGAACTTACTTATCAGAAGCTGGCCGTGTTGAATCTATCATGGCTGAATTGAGAGCTAGTCCTTTTTCCGTTGAGGACAATTTCGGAAGCGTAAGAATGGAAGTTTTATTTATGCTACAAAATTCGATTCCCACAAGGCTTCAGGGCGTATTTTTGGCGGGCTTGCCCGGTGTGATTCCTCCAAATCCGCAGCTAGACAAACTTGAGAAATTGCTTGGATTTTACAAAAATGATCGCCTGCTCGAGGACATGTCCAACGAGATTAGACGACGCTATCTTTGAAAACTGGCCGTGTTTAGAGTCTACATAAATGCAAAAGCAATTGATGGCCCTAGGAGTGTGCTCTGCTGATTAGGATCTGAGAGACAGTCCGCACTAAGAAAAAATAGTCTGTTAACCTTTTTTAATTTTTCGGAATGATGTTTGGGTGGATAAGGTTGTGCCGGTATCGAGATCAATTTTTAAAACGTTTGCTTGTTGCGGGCGCGGGCAACTATAGAATCCGCACATAGCAGTTAGCTCTCACGGCGCAAATGTAGTGCCCTTTCGCAGGCTAAAATGATAGATGTTATAGGGAATAGGGTGATATAGGGTGATATGGCATTTAACGCAATTGCAATAATGAGTAAATTTAATAGGATAAGTGCCTAGTGCCTGAACTACCCGAGGTTGAAAATGTGAGGCTGAGTCTTGCGAAGATTTTGACTCCCGAAACAGAAATTATCGAAGCGACCTTAAGGCGAAAGGATATTCGCTTTAAGGTGCCACCCGCACTTGTCGCAAAAATCAAAAATAAGAGTATAATTCAGATCAGAAGACGCGCGAAGTATTTGCTCTTTGATTTTGCTAACGGGACCATGCTCAATCATCTTGGTATGACGGGCAGTTGGCGCTTGCTGCAAGCAAGTGAAGAATTTGGAATTCACGATCATTTTTTTCTTAAGCTTTCAACTCAACAAACTTTGGTTTTTCGAGATCCGAGAAGATTCGGTATGCTTGATTTCTTTGAGACTAAGAAGGAGGCTCAACATCCGCGCTTAAAAGATTTAGGGCCTGAGCCCTTGGATGAAGGCAAATTTTCGCATGAATATCTTTTTCAAAAAACCAGAAAGCGTCAAACTCCAATTAAAACATTTATTATGAATCAAAAAAATGTCGTTGGAGTCGGGAATATTTATGCCTCCGAAGCTCTGTTTAATTCAAAAATTAGTCCTTTTAAAAAGGCTTCAAAATTAACCAGCGAAGAAACGGGGAGACTGAGAATTGCTATATTTGAAATTTTGAAAAAAGCGATTGAACTTGGGGGTTCGAGCATTCGCGATTTTGTCAGTGGCGACGGAGCTTACGGCAGCTTTCAAAATCAATTTTCAGTTTATGCTAGGCAGAAGCAAAATTGCAAAATCTGTAAAACAGTAATTAAGATGAAAGTTCAAACTGGGCGCTCGACTTTTTGGTGTCCCAAATGTCAGAAGTAGTTCTTATGGCACCAATGGTTATGCAAGTGGAGCGCTCGATGATTTGGGAATCTGGAGTGTACCATTAAGTGTGCAGGAGATTTCGAATCTCTATACTCAGTTAAATTGCGGACCATAGTCGCGGTTAAAGCTGGACCCGTACAGATCACCGATTGCGAATCCTTCATTATCATCATATTCTAAGAGTCTAAATCATTACTCAAAAGCGTGTAGCAAAAATGGCAGCATTTAGCGAATCTTCAATTGCAGTACTTAAGCGATTACCTGAAATGAATACACTTGAAAAAGTGTTGAAAACTTTAGGCCCGCATGCGCGAGTAGAAGTAATCGATAAAGTTCAAGAGCAAGGTATTGAATTTCCTTTATTTGGAATTGTGATTGGTAGTCAAGATCGCACCGCACCCACGCTTGCACTTTCTGGCGGCGTTCATGGTCTAGAAAGAATTGGTAGCGAAGTTGTCATCTCTTATATGAATACGATTAGCCAAGCGCTTGAGTGGGATGAAACACTTCACGAAAGACTAAAAGTTTCGCGCTTGGTTTTTATGCCGATTGTGAATCCAGTGGGAATGTTTTTAACCAGAAGATCCAATGGCAATCATGTCGATCTCATGAGAAATTCACCAGTGGTTGCTGAAGAAGATCCACCATTTTTATTGGGTGGGCAAAGATATAGCCGCAAGCTTCCGTGGTATACAGGGACCGTCACACGCTTAGAAGAAATGGAAGTAGAGGCTCGAGCACTTTGCAACTTTTATAAACGTGAAGTCTTAACTGCAAGGATTTCTTTGAGTGTAGATGTGCACTCTGGATTTGGCGCGATTGATCAGCTGTGGTTTCCCTATGCAAAGTCGAAGCGCCCGCCGCCCCATATTGCAGAAATTCAAGCACTCAAGAGTCTCTTTGATCGTACGTATTCGAATCACTTTTATAAAATTGAACCCCAGGCCTACACCACGCACGGTGATTTGTGGGATTATTTGTATGATTCAACGCTGAGCCAAACGGGATCAAATTTGTATCTGCCTTGGACTTTGGAGTTGGGATCTTGGCTTTGGATTCGAAAAAACCCAAGGCAATTGTTTTCGGCATTGGGCCCCTTTAATCCACTCAAACCACATCGTCTGCAAAGAATATTGCGCAGACATATTACGCTTTTTGATTTTTTACATCGCGCCCTGATTTCACCCGCAAAATGGACGAGTTTAGATGAGAGCATTCGAAAAAATTTGACCAATCGTGCAATGGAGCTTTGGTATGCCGCCTAAAAAAAATGATTCCCTATTTATTTTAATCAGAGGACTTGGTCGTGAATCAGAGCACTGGGGAGACTTTCCTAAAAAGCTGCAAGCCAAAATTCCAGGGTCTTTGGTTCGATGCATTGATTTGCCGGGAACGGGCGAAAATTTGGCTATGAAATCACCCGTTCATATGCGTGAATTGTCAGAGTTTGTACGCAGTGAAACCGAGTTCTTAAAAAATAAACTTAAGCTCGGATCAATTAAGACTTATATTCTAGCCCCGTCATTGGGAGGTATGATCGCGACTGATTGGATGATCAATTATCCTAAAGATTTATCGGGTGCGGTGATAATCAATACGAGCTTTGCCTCGTGGGCAAGTATTTGGCACAGGCTTCAGCCCCAGGCGTATCAGCATATTTTGCAGATTGTCTTAAAGGAAAAAGATTATCATGCCAGAGAGAGTGAAGTGGTTCGAATGGTGAGCAATGATCAAGCTCAATTTACAAGGCATGCAGAAGCTTGGGCGCGAGTGTTTTCAGCTAGACCCATTCAACTCACAACTATCTTAAGGCAATTATTAGCGGCAAGAGAATTCATTCCACCAAAAATTAAACTTGAGACGCCGATTTTACTTTTGCGGAGTGCAAAAGATCGCATGGTAAATCCAAAATGTTCGGAACTCATTCAAAAGATTTGGGACTGCCCCATGCAAACTCACCCCTGGGCAGGTCATGATTTGCCCTTAGACGATGCGGATTGGGTGATCGAGCAAACCCATAACTGGTACGAAAGCCTGGTAGCGACTCAATATCAAGCTGTCTCCGCCCAAGGATAAAGCAGGGATCTCGACTCCTGATGTTCAATTTGTCGACTTATAAGTCGACTCGTGATGAGACTGCTGATAAGATTTTACCAGATGCTTAGTCATAAAATTACCACATCAAGAAATTGCATCCTTGGGCTTTTGCTCGGATTTTTTTCACTCAATACTTTCGCCGGAAATCTGAATTTAGAGCTTCCCGCAACTGATTTAACTTTGCCCGCGCTGAAAAAGTCTTATGATATTCAGCTCGGCATTCAGGATGAAAAATATTCTGCGACGCCAACTGAGTTGAACGGCTATAATAATTTTACGGATGCCAAATTAAGGGCCAAGGGGCAAACACTATGGTCTGCCTCTCGCGCATATATTGATGTCGGCGGAACTTATTCTGCCAATATAAGTAGTTTTGGTACGGTATATGTGCCTGAGGCTTTTTATTCTTATTCGGGTAGCAGTTTTGAAATGACTCTAGGGCGAAGGCTTTTTGCTTGGAATGAGCTCGATTCTTATTGGCAACTTGGCCTCTGGCAAACTTCATTTAAGTGGAACTACGTTCAACCAGTTGAGCAGGGCCTGACCGGTTTATACTTTGATCTTCACAGCACGGAGTTTAAGTTTTTGGTTTTTGCTTCGCCCTTATTTATTCCCGAGCAAAGTGCACCTTTTAGTTTAAGCAATGGACAAATAAATTCGCAAAGTCCCTGGTTTACGCCACCAGCAAAATATGTTCAGCTTTTTTCTGGCCGAGCCAATATCAATTATAATTTAATGACCCCGCCAACTTCAAGTATCGTCAGTCAATTTTCTGGTGGAATGGCTTTTCAGTGGGCGCCGAAACCCTTTTCATTGAAGTTGTCTTATGTCTATAAGCCGCGCAATACGCTTTCGCTTCCGGTCGATGGCTATTTAGCTCTTCAGCCGGGGGGAAGCAGCGCCCCGGTATTTATTTATCCAAAGGTTGTATTTCATCATCTCGCGGGTCTTGATATAAATTATCAAGCAAAGGATATTTCAGTTTGGTTTTCTGCCTTAGGAGAAATTCAAAATAATCCCGCATATGATAGTAATTTGACCTATCAAACTCTTTCAAATCAAATCCTATTGAGTCCGGGTTTTGAGTGGCTGCCATTTTCATCTCCGAATTCAACAAAAGTTGGCGCGAGTGTACTCTTGCAATCCGGTGGCGATGTTTCAGAGGTCGGAACGCTGGCAAGCGCAGGTACAAATATCTTTTCTTATCCCATTAATTTTAGGCAAGCGAGCCAAATACGTTTGACCCAACCAGTGGTGAAGTCAGGCGACCAGCAATTAGACTTTAATCTAAAATGGATCGAAGAATTGCATGATCAATCTTCGCTTTTGATGGTCGAACTCAATTATCAGTATGCGTTTGCCAATCTCTTTCTGGGCGCAGATCTTATGGGCAGTGGAGCTTCATCAAGTAACTCTGGCTTTATCCCAAGATTTCGTGATAATAGTTTTGCCTATGCCGGAGCCAATTTTCACTTCTAAATTTTATCTTATCGTCAATCCAGGGCTCGAGGATTTAGCGCTCAAAGAATTGCATTCAACTTTGAGTGAAGTTCAAAGTATTAAAAAGCATTTGGGTGGAATTGAATTTGAATGCAATTTGTATCACGGCCTCGAACTCAATGCGCTTCTTAAAATTCCCTCACGTATTTTGCTGCGTATTGATGAATTCGCTGCTAGCGACTTTCCTAAATTGTTTAAAAAGCTTCAAAGAATTTCCTGGAAGGATCTGCTTTGGCCAAACTCCCCCTTACGCTTTGAGGTGAGCAGCGAGAAGTCGAGACTTTCAATAAAAAAGCGTATTGAAACCACTGCTGAAGACGCGATTAAAAAATATTTTAAAAGCTTGAGCCTTGAAAAAAATATACCAGTGCTGGCAGCACCAGCCGCCTTAAGTGAGCAGCGCATTTTTCTTCGCATTGTAGATGATATCTGTACCATTAGCCTTGATACCTCAGGAGAGCATCTTCACAAGCGCGGTTACCGAAAGTTAATAGGTGAGGCTCCATTGAGAGAGAACCTGGCTTCGGCTTTATTAGCAGCCCTTTTTGAACATAGCGACCGCTTACAAGCAAAGAGTTTTGAATTGCTCGACCCAATGATGGGATCCGGAACTTTTTTATTAGAGGCTTTTCATTATTTTTCAAAAGTTCAGATGCGAGGCTATTCTTACGAGAATTGGCCCTTCGTCATTCAAGATGCCACTAAAAAGTCCTTAGAGCCAAAGTCTCCTCTTAATATTTTAAAAATCTCTCAGCTTTTGGGCTTTGACCAAGATGAAGACTCTCTTAGGATCACAAAAGAAAACTTAGCGATCTTAGACGCCGAATTTTCAGGCTCAGAGGCTAAAAAGCTTGCTCCACCTCCGCAATTCAAAATGCATCATAAGGATCTTTTCGAAGCTGAATTTCCGGCGGCAACGCAGGGAACTTCACGAATTTTGATTTGCAATCCGCCATACGGCAAACGCATTAAAGTTAGCGGTAAAATGAGTGATTTTTATTCGCGTCTTTTTGAGCACTGCAAACTGAAATTAAATCCCGCATTAGCTGGCTTTCTTATTTCAGACGAAGTCCTCGCAAATCAGATTCGCATCCCTCAAGGATGGCGGCAACTTCAAGAAATAAAATTCAAAAACGGCGGATTAAAAGTTCGCTTTTTAATATTTAAATCCTGAGGGATTTGGCGAAGGAGCTTTATTCAAGCGCCTTCAATCAAGCCGTAGACTTTGCTTTTCTGGGTCGATAGACAATGAACCCGATAGCTTCGAGTTTATTTTGTAGAATGTATTTGCCAACATTTATAAATTCGCGGCCCCACTCTAGTATCTTTGTATAGGGTCTTGCATCCCAAAACTGAACGGCTTTGGCACTACCTCTTTCGCTGCATAAAGTGATTCGCGCAATCAAACCAGAGATGGTTTTAACAAACTGATTAAATGCCAGCCTAGAGCGTGGTAAAATGAGCAGATGAAGGTGATTGCCACTATTGGCATAGCGATACACTCTAACTCCAAATTCTTTTGCTTGCTTAAAAATCAATTTCTCAATGCGCTTGGCTCGTTCAATTCGTAAGAATGAATTTGTAGCCTTGGCATGGCTCGAACGCATCACCAAATGCATAGCTCTCTTATGTGAAACCGGTCTGGCAATTCGGGCATGCCCCCGCAAAAGGGAGCCGCCGAATTCTTTTTCACCAAGTTTTTGAAAGTTTGCAAGGAATGCCTGCTTCATATAGTACATATTTTATCAAATAATGCAGCGATGTCAATTTAAAGTGTGATATAAAAAAATATTTACTTGAAGGGCGCATGAACTAAATTTAATTTTGTCAAATTTGGCGCTGCACTCATGGTAGATGCCGCGCCATCCTTTAGCTGATTCAGATTCAACACTTGAATTTAAATCGGTCTTAATGGCAGCCGCGCCTGTAAAGCGTTTGACAGTTTCGGTCTCAGTGCTCAGTCTCTGAATCAGGTGCCTGAATTCGGGCTGCCCGGCTCTGAAGTTTTTGACCGGACAGACTCTTCTCGCAGTTGAGATTCATTTTTTTGGGAAGGGAAACGGGCCGTGAGTCTTCGTTGTAAATATCTGGATACTTCACGATAAGGGCATCATTCGAGCGCTTTGAGAGGATTTTAAACAAATTTAAAAGCTCTTTTTTGGAGCCGATGCGATCAATAAAGACATGAACTTCGTCTAGAACATAATTGCACTTTCCTCTGA
>JAYUEN010000093.1:0-2208 GCA_043739185.1 Bdellovibrionales bacterium | reverse complement strand
TCAAATTAAATCCCTTGAAAGAAAAAGATAAATCGAATACAAAAGAAAAATATCAACAAGCGTGTTGATCAAACACGACAACTATCCTGAAATTTTTCGGGAAAAGGAAGATCCCAGTTCCAAAAATTTGATTTGGGCAAGAGCCCCAGCCCTGTCTCTACGATCAATTTAAAGAAGATTCCAAGCTCGGACTCGGTAAAGATGTACGACGTAAAGAAAGCCGATCCCATCAAACAATTTAGTTATTTGCAATCCTCTGGGGGAGTTGATGCTGGCGGTGGCGACCCCGCTGCGGTTGATTTTCTATTGAGCGCAAAGACATTTGGAAAGTGGGTTACAATTTCGAATATTGGTTTAAATGATACGGAAATTCAAAATATTAATGGCCTGGTAGTCAGGCTCGCCATAGACATGAACGACCAAAACAAAACACCCATCAAACTGGTTGATCAAGAGATAAAAGACAAAAGCGGAACAATTAAGGTTGCCTTCTACTCCAAAAAACCGTTGTCGATATACGTGAATCGCAGTCGTTGGAACTCCCTAAATCCAAAAGAGAAATTTATCACTGTCGGGCTTGAGTTGCTTGGCCTAATTGGCCTAGGAAACAGGTACGACGTAGCAGGATTAGTCTCAAAATCCTTTGGAGCAATTTCCTCAATTCATGGTGACACACAATTATTGAATTTTATTATTGGCTCGTGGCACCTGAAAAACGGTTATTGTCTTAGCGGGGCCCCAGTCAATTGGGGAGGAAATTTTTCAGACGCTGATATGCAGTTTAAATTTAAATCGGATCTTTCCTTTTCTTTGAACTTAAATATTTTAGGAAAATTAAGAACCAGGTCTATTGGGACCCTTCTAGTGAAAGATGCAAATTTAAGGCTTACTACGGACACGATTTGTAACACTGATAATTATCAAGAAGTCTGCGAAAATGGCGACCAATCTGAATCAACATCTTTACTTACCATTCAAAATAACCAAATTTGGATGCTCTCAAATCAGGGAGAATTTGGAGGGTCATGCCCAACCCAAGATGTCTTCCAAATGATTTTAGAAAAAGTTCCTTAAGCTTACAAGCCAGTAATCTGAACCAAACCATTTTGAAAAATCATTCATCATTTCTTTTAAAGGAAGGTTAGGAGACCTATATGAAAAAATTAATCTTTATCACCTTATTTTATTGTTCATTAAATGTGGGCTGTGCAAAAGATACTAATAATCCCGGCAAAGGGGCCCCGCGCGAAAATCCTATAAGTGTTCAAAATGTTCCTGCTAATTCTTGTATTTCCTTTAAATCGAGTGGGAAAATGCCAGATGGCTCCAATGGGTACACCACGATGCTATTCCGAGAATATCTTTCACAAGCCGATCAAAGTATTTATATTTTCGGACAGTTCCCTCAAAACTATGTCATTAACGAACAGTTTAGTCTGCCAACCAGAAGTGAACTCGTAAAAAATGCCGCCGCGTGGAAGTGGGAAGTCGGACCAGCCAAAGATTCTTTGGGAAATTGGACTAAGATAAGGGTTTTCAAAGAGATTCTATATGCAATAGATGGTGAATCATACTATGTAGATAAAAAAATCTATAGCTATGGAGACCCGATCTCTTTCACCGATCCGGACACAGGCATTGTTATTCAATGTAATATTCCTGTAAATTAAACTTTGAATAGATCCACCAGGGATTTCAACTTGAATTCCTGGTGGATGAACTCCTCTATACGATCGCCACTGCTAAATTTATTTTATTGTAATCTCGCCTTTGGAAAATTTCAGACTTCTTCAACAAAACCTGCCAGAGAGGATAATAAGTTCCGAAGTATACTAAAACATACCTTTCTGAAGCGCCGAGATCAGGAAGGTTCAACGAGTCGACCTTAAAATCGAAATTTCTGAGGCGTGAACAAAAACTCCGCTGAAAATGATTTTTAAATTATCAACAAAGCGAATTTTTGAAGCGATATTTTTTGTATTTTGAACTCGACGAGAAATACGGGCGTCCATAAAATTCCCAATAACCCCTTAATTGATTTAGGAATTTCAAATTTTGAGAATGAGAATTTCATTCGCGCGTTATCAAAAACACTTCGTATTAAAAATCTTCACGTCAACGCGGCTCCAAAAAATGGGGCCCGGTTATTTCTCGAGTAGCGGTTTGATCAGGAAAGCTCAGGGCCCTTTTGATTTTCAAAAAGCCTTT
>JAYUEN010000092.1:0-6668 GCA_043739185.1 Bdellovibrionales bacterium | reverse complement strand
GCTATAAAAGGCAAAGCAAGGCCTGGGCTGAGCATTTGGCGAACTGCCAGAATGAAATTCAAGAATTCGTTTTAAAATACAAATCGGCAAAGCGCATTACAATCTTGGGTAGCGGGCATTTGTTAGATGTTCCAGCTGGTCTTCTTGAAAATAAAAGCTACGAGTTCTACTTATTCGATGCTGTTCATCCAAGAAGTATTCGAAAAACTAGATATAAAGCAAAATGCCATTTCTTAGTGGCAGATTTAAATCTAGGAGCCCAGGAGCTTAAACGCCAATTTCACTCCGAATTTTCCGCTTGTGACTTGGTGATTTCGCTCAATTTGCTTTCGCAGCTAGCACTTTCGGGATCTCAACATTTGCAACAAAAGCCAAATGAGCGTGCAAGCTATGCGAAAAGCTTGGTTGAAAATCATATTTCACTATTGGAGTCTATGGCGCGGCCCTATTTATTGATCAGTGATTTTGAAAAACATTTCATTGGGCTTAAGGGCGAAAATATCCTTAGTGAAAGTTCGTTGTGGGACCATCAATTGCCGAAACCCAAGCGTATCTGGCCCTGGAATCTGGCTCCTAATGGCGAAATCTCCAAGGACTATCGGCTCGAGCTTCAAGTGGGTGTGTGGGAAAAAATAGGATTATGATCTGCCGAGGGTGCTTGCGAAGAGCGATCCGGACAATTATTTAGTCCGGATCTTGGATCCTTTTCAAAACTAGTTCTGTGTCTGACCTTGGCCAAACATTTTCTTAAAGATGCCAGTTTTCTTGGCTGGAGCAGTTGGACCGCCAGATGGCATTCCGGCAGTTGGCAATACAGTCGGGGTAAAGGCAGGCGTAATCATACCAGGAAATTCTTGATTCACATATTGGTGCAATTGATCCTTTAACTTGTCGGCACGTTCTTCAACGCTCATTTTTTGTAACTTCAAATCAAATTTTTTGTCTGCAGCACTTTGTGAAACTAGTTTCGTAAATAAATCGTAAGTTCTTGGGCCTCGGACAAACATTCTGAGCGGATTATCTTGAGAAGACATGCTATCGCTTAATGGCGAGCCACTTGTACCATTTGTTTGTGAGATGAAGTAATAAACTTCGTCACGAGTTCCTGTTTCAAGCTGAGTCGAGCATACAAACTTTCCTTCAGGAGCTCCAGCTGCATTGCCTATGATTTTCATAAGTTCAGGACTTGGAGTAATCATGAGGCAAGTCTTTGTTGAAAGCTTCAGTTGAAATTTAAATGCTTCTGAACTGATTGACTGAGTTCGCGTAGTTGAGAGCCCAGAAGATTGGCTCTGGTCTTGGGTAAGTGCTGAGGAATAGTACCAATCCTTGTTCCATGACATTTTCATGCCGGTGCTCGCAGAAAAACCGAAAATATTAACGGCCTTAATAATTGCTCCGACTACAGGAATGCTTTCAAGTAAACTCATTAGATTAAATTCGGCGCCAAGCCCGCCATAGAGTGAGTTGTCTTTCTTTTGTGCAATCGACTGCTCTTGAGATTTAGTATCTGAAAAACTCAAAGCACTTGTGAGTGATAGAGTTTCGGACTGTGGAATATTCACTTGAGTCGGTTTGGGATCATTTACTTTTTCAACGAAATCGCGCAGGACTCCAATCATCATTTTCTCTGGATTTGCACTAACCGCTGCCGCCTTACAAGCCTCATATGCGTTAACAAGTGCATCCGTCATGCTAGCGTTAAAATAACTATAGCAAAGAGCTTGTGCATAAGTTGTATTGGTTGGAGACGGCAAAGTTTTGCTCTTTAAAATTGAAGCGTAATCAAAAACGGTTACTGCATTTTGTGGCTGACTTCCCGTGGCTGGCCGTGCTGCCATAAAATTCGAGCGGCTTGATAATATATCAAAACCTTTAAGGCTAAATGACTCTGCCCTGAAGCCCGCATAGCGTTGGGCTAACAAGCGTCCGTCAAAATTTGAAGGAACTAAATCAAGACCTTGAGAGCCCGCTCCCGCAACCGGAGTTACTAAGCCTTCAAAACTTGCAGCTTGAAAGGTGTCAGTCTGATCAATTGGCTCTACCGTTAAAATTCCGGTCATACGATTTGCTAAGGCTGCAATATTATCAAACTTTAGAGTTACGGTATTTTCAAAACGACCTACTGTACTAGTTGGATCAAAAGTTGTTGCGCCAACAACATACTGCAATGCGGTTTCAGGGCTCATCTTTTTCGAGTCATAGCCTTCTCTCATCAGCAAAAAGTGAATGCGAAAGTTACCGGCATTAACTGGTTCAAGGACATAGCCATGATCTAATGTTCGACGAATTGCATTGAGACTAAAATTCAAACGATATTGATGGGCAATTGTAAGGCTAAGCGTTGGGCTGATTTCGTATTGGTCAAAGTCCCGCTTTAAAAAACTCATCGACAAATGAGCGACATCAAGACGAACGAGTTCAGTGGATTTCATTTTGCCTTGAATATCAACCTGCGAAGATGAAGTGCTGCCGCTGAGAGAATTGACGTGATCAATTTTCATTCCCGAAGAATAAACTATATTGGCCTTTTCTGCGGCTTGAGCTTTTAAGCCCAGTTTTAAAAACTGCATATCATCATGCCAAGGATTATAAGAAAGTTGTGCATCAACAGTGCCATAGTGACCTGATAGGGCCTTAAATGTACGCGTTAGAGAAATCTGACGCTCGCTCGATTTAGGATTGAACTCAAAGAGCTCTTGCCAAATCATACAACCATCTCGATCCGTTACAAAGTTCTCCTGCTTTCCGGTTTCGTAATTTATGTGAATCACTTCAACAGCGTCAGCATAAATTGCAAAGGGAACATTTTGAATGATAGACTTTTGTGCATTGTCTTTTAAGCAAGCTTTCATATTGATGAATTTTTGGTTCGCGTCCCAGTTTTCATTCACATGATTGGCAGCAAAAGTAGGCGTAATTGCATCTACATAAAAAGTCGCATTGTTTTGACTCACACTTGGGTCGCGGCTCATACAGGCCGAGAGGCTAAGTGACAATAAACCTGCCACTACGATTCGCATTTTAATATTATAAGAAGTCATATTTAGCCTCCACGCCCAAATTATACATATTTCGATCTGCTAGATATACCGTGTCCTGAAGAACATCAGCTCGAGTATAGCTTCCAAAAAAAACTAATTTTTGTTTTTCAAGCTGAATATCGATCTCAGCCGTAAAGCCTTTACGATTATGAAAACGATTCGGCAAGATGGTATAGGTCGCAGGAGTCACGTCCGCCGCCATATTGAATATTCCAAAAGAAGGCACAAGATTGAAGTTTTGAAATTTCTTTTTTAGATTTACAAATGCTTGTACGCCATTGTTGCGATCACCAGGAGCTTTTTGATTGATGATGGTTGAGCCAACAATTTCAGTGCTTAGAGTTTTAGTCCAGTCGGTTTTAAAAGAAAGCGCTGTCTCAAAGCCACCAAAGCCAATGCTGAAGCGAGAAAGGTCTCCGATGCCATCAAATGACATTGGCGAATTTCCGATAAAGCGGCTGTCGGAAGCCACATTGCTTGAAAGATTTCCGAATTGAAAAGCGGTTGAAGCAAATTTCAATTTGGAATCAACACCGATGAGATTGATGTCTGCCGCAAGTGTGCCGCTCACAAAATATGCATTGGGAGCATCGTCGATTAGGCCAGGAGTGACTGTTCCCGCAGAAGGAATCGATTCGTTTGCGGTGGCGCTGATTTTAAGATTCTCAGAAGCACTCAAGTAAGTAAATTTTTGTGTCGTACCGACAAAACAATTCTCAGACATGATTGAGAGAATGGGATTGATTTTCGTAAGCAAAGCGCCTGCACGAAATTCAAGTTCTTTCATTGGCTTCATGCTGACGGCAGCTTCATCAAGGATCACAATATTGGTGCCCTTGCCTTCTTCAGTATACAAATTCTTGGTATTTCCGGCGACAAAAACACCGCTCATCTCAAGATCAAAGCTCAGCCACGAATTATATATAGCATCGAAATGCGGGGTTACCACCGTAAGGCTGTTTACAGATCTCAAATACCGGTCATCAAATTCGCGACCGACCTCAAGAACATCAAGATTAGATTTAAATTTAATTGGCGAGAGTTCAGTTGTGGGCACAGGAGCTGAGAGCGTGGTGCTTGCTGTACTAGAGGCGTCTTGAGCAAATGCCTTTGTTGAGCTCAAAACCAGCAATGCAAGCGCTGCCAAAATTCCAAAACGAATAAGCATGACTTTTCCCCCCAAATCAGGAGCCAAAGTCATACCTAAATACGGGTAAACTTTCCACAATAAAGCTTAGATTTAAAATCTTTTCTAAAAGTCCAAAGACTTTTCTTATGGAGAACTTGCTAAAATCTAAGCTTAAGTCTCAATTGGCTTTCAATTGATAAAAATCTGCAGCATTTGACTGCACAAACTCATCGGACTGGCTTTTTTTTGGCACTTCAATGAGAATAATTATATGCATGCAAAATTAGCTTTCGGAGTACTGATGCTTTCATTTATGCTCACTTTTCGGGGAGCAAAAGCTGAGGCCACAAAAAAATACAAATCAGCAATTAATTATTCAACTGATTGGCGAAATATTTCTGGCCCGGGATTAGACCCCTCCTGTCGCGGGACGTGCTCAACGGGCCTACTGATTCAAACTATTGAATGTGGAGTTTCTGGGGGACAACCGATTACGACCGGCCTCATGTCGCTTCGAGATGCCAATTCAATGTTGTGTTCCAACCGTAGCATTGACTCAGCTGATGAATCGATAGTGGAGCGCAATGCTGACAATATCGCGGCTTGCTTTCGAAAGAACCCCAATAAAGATCAATACGAGGTTTTTATTCACGAAATGTTATGCCAATGGAAGATATGCAAGAACAACCCGCCGGCCTTTCGAACCCTGGCCGAGAAATTAGGAGTTTGGCGGCTCGAAGACAACGGCGGGATTCAGATGACTCTTTACAATAAGGGCCGTCCGGGATCCTTACCAATTCAATATAGCGGACGAGCTTCAGAATTTGGTGCCGAACTCATGAGTCACAATTTGAGTTTATGCGATGTCGTTCGAGATACTGCTGGTGCTTCGGGTTCGCAAGCCACGGCCGCGCCAATTGTTCTGCCTGGCACAGTTAGAGAGTCTATACCAGCTGCGAGAACCCAACAGCGCTCGCGCTCGCAACAGGCTTCACACTAGCTAATTTCGGGCTCATCTAGCTTCTTTGGGCGCGTTTCATCCAGGGTTGGCCTTCAGATGCGCGCGGCTTCTTCCAGGGCTGGGTGCTCTCAGTTGTTTCCTTACGTTCTTTTTTAACCTCGGAGCCTGCTTGTGGGCCCTTGGCTGAGAAACGATTTGGTCTTTGGCTCTTTCTCGCTGCAGGATCGAAATCATGGCGTTCGGCTCTTTGGCCACCAGCAAAGCGGCCAGGAGGTCGACTCGGTCGATTGGAAGCTGAGTCAGGATCTTGGCTACGCGGGCCGCCTCGAGACCTTGCGCCTTCACTAAAGCGCGATCGCGATTGGGGTGGGCGTTCATGGCGCTGCTCGGGCCGACTATCTTTAAATTCAGTTGCCTGATTTTTTTGATCATTGAAAATATCAGGAAACATCAAATTCATAAAGCGACCAGCAACCTCTTCAGCAGTCATGCCGGCGATTGCGGCCTTCCAAGACTCATCAAATATTTCAATAGCTCTTTGGTGAAACTCTTGAGTTTGAAAAGATGGGAGGATTTTTGAGATTTTCTTAGCGCCAATCTCTCTTCTGGTAGGAAGTTTTCCTTCTTTCATTTTGCTCTTGGTGAGCTGCTCAATTCGAGGAATCAAACCGCGGTGACTTGGAGTAACAAGGCTCAGGGCATAGCCTGATTTTCCGCTTCTTGCGGTTCGACCAATGCGATGTACATAGCTATCTAATTCACGAGGAATTGAATAGTTAATAACATGGGTGATATTCTTCACATCAAGACCACGAGAAGCAACGTCTGTACAAACCAGCATCGTCACTTTTTTATCTCGAAAAGCCTGCATGGTGCGCTCACGTGCATTTTGATCTTTATCGCCGTGTAGGCAGTCAACTTTATAACCCTTGTTGACCAAAAATTGTGTGACATCGATGACCAGTGCTTTGGTTTGGCAGAAAACAATTCCATAAAACTCATCGGCAGCTTCAATCAATTTGCATAAAATCTCTGGCTTATCAGACTCGCGAGTTGGGTAGTAAAGCTGCTCAACTGTTGTCGATAGCATTTCGGTGCGATTGACTTGTACCTGTTTCGGATTTTTTAAATAAGTATCGGCCACTTTGCGTACTTCGCGGCTCATGGTTGCAGAAAATAACCAAATCTTGCTGGTCTCACGATTGGTTTGATTTAAGACCTTTTCGAGATCTTCTTTAAAACCCATCGAAATCATTTCATCAGCTTCATCTAATATAATAGTATTCAAATTTGCGAGCTTCAGGGTGCCACGTTCAATATGATCAACCACTCGGCCGGGAGTTCCAACCACGACAGTGGCTCCGGTGCGCAATCCGTGAATTTGATCGGCATAGCTTGATCCACCGTATATAGGTAGAGCTTTTACGCCCTTGAATTTGCCAAGCAGATTCACTTGACCTGCAACTTGCAAAGCAAGTTCTCGAGTCGGGCACAAGATGAGAGTTTGCACATGCTTTTTAGTAGCATCAATTTG
>JAYUEN010000091.1:0-2213 GCA_043739185.1 Bdellovibrionales bacterium | reverse complement strand
ATAGCATAATCTTCTGCGACCTCAACCTCGTCGTCGCCAACTTTGTAATCCCCAATCGCGATCACTTTGCCCGGCATATCCTGATGCGAAAACTCATTCTTAGATTCGCAAGAGTTTTGACCTAAGGAGACATACACCGGAGTGTTGCCCTTTTGAGCTGCATCTTTAGCGATAGCGTGAGCATTTGTTAAAATATGACAAGGGGAAATAAGGACCGCCGTAGCATACTCTGTATTTTTACCGATGGGCTCATCAGTAATAACACCAACAGCATTGACTTGATTAAGAAAGGGCTGCGAGCGATCAACTTTAAGCTCTTGCTGGTCATAGATTTCATCAACATTGCCTTTAACAAAAGCAACTTTCTCAAAACCTTCAGTAGGAGATTTGCCATACTTCACTGCAAGTTTTTGCGCGATCTTTTGCATGTCCTCGCGAATATCCATTTTATTTGCTAAACATGTTCCAGCGGCCTGGGCAGAAAACGAAACCAATTGAACCATCGCTACCATTTGAGCAATTTTAAGAATTTTCAGTGCTGTCGTATTTTGAGACATGTTGCGCTCCTTGTTGCTTCTGACCTTATATAAAGCAATTTCCATCCCCAAAAGGCCTAAGAAGCGGCATTCTCCCTTGGCATTTCAGTGACTTAGAGGACAGCATTCTAATATTGAAACGTAGAGGTCCTGGCTAGGGCCGACAATTTGCGCTTGGTCTCGGAGTGGGATGATTATATCGAAGGGTAATAAATTAATTTTGCCTGGTATTACGATTTGAAATAAATTCAAAATAATTTAGATCCCAATTTATTTGAATGCCTTTAATCAAGGGTATCTGGTTTGGCAGGACCCTGTTTGGCATCCCAATTGCTCATGTAGGACTTGCAATCAAAGTGGTGTCAAAATGGTTCACATTTAATTAGGGGAGCATATCATGAATCCAATAGTGTTAGCATTAGTCTTCAGTGTTTGTCCGACAATAGATACAAAAAAATCAAGCTTCGATTACTGGAAACAGGCAAGCTTCAGTCAAAAGAAAGAATTAGTAAACGAATTCGAATCGAAAACTAATATTAATTTCGATTCGCTTCAGCGGCACTTTGTGGATCCGAAGTCATCGTCAAGTACGTCTTTCAGTGCCAAATTTGAAACGTCTAGGACAAGTAAACAATTAGATGAAATGTTAACAGATTTAAGAGAAATTTTAGGTTCAGAAACTTCTATAGAAAAAGTCGATTCATCGGCTACTGCTTTGGGAACACAGGATTGGGAGCGACGGTGATTGCAAACAATTAATTATATCCGATATTTAATTGTTTCTACAGGAGTCGCATTGGCTCTGTTGTTTTCAGTTTGGAACTATAATAAGAGAAACTTGGATGACGCAATGACAACATTAACAGTAATTAATACTGAAACTGGTACACCAGATTCTTTCGATCCCATTGACGCCGATAAAAATCAAAATCTTTCTGTGATGAGACTTTTATATGCGACCCCAATATTTATAAGTGCAACGAATGAGATCAAAAGTGCGTTATTAAAACAATTTTCTTTTGATCAAAAATCAAAAACTGTAATTTTCGAAGTCAGAGATGACATAAAATTTTCTGATGGTCGGCCAATAACTGCCCAAGATATCGCGATGTCGATAGCACGATTTGCCTATTTTCATCCTGAATTTCCGGTGATAAATAAAATTTTAGGGGTGTTAGATTGGTCGAAGAAAAAGCAGGGATTAGCCCATTTTCCAGATGGTATTAAGGTAACTGGTGCAGAAATTAAAATTAAGTTCTCATCAACCATGATAAATCCTCTTTTTAGATTTTGTCTTGAAGTGTTTTCTGTGGTCCCAAGAGCATCGATCGACTTAAAATCGGGAAAAATAATTGAGAAAACGCCACCTTTTAGTGGTTTCTATAAACTGGAAAATCAATCGGATAAGTCTTTAGTTTTTGAAAAGAGAAGCGATGTTTTTATACCTGATACTGAAGGGGACCTTTACAATACGATCACAGTAATATTCAAATCTGCGTCTGATGCATGTGATTTGGAGCTAAAAGACAACGAAGTGCTTGCGGGATATGAAATGAGTAATATCCATGCCAAATGTCTAGATAAGGATTCGAAGTCGATTTACTGGATGCCTACAAGTAGATTTGGGTTAGTATTATTTAATCCAAACGAACCTGCTTTTGATACAAAAGAAAAAAG
>JAYUEN010000090.1:0-2225 GCA_043739185.1 Bdellovibrionales bacterium | reverse complement strand
TAAAGGCTCGATTCCGGTCATGGAGCATGTCTATTCTTCTCACGATTTAGATAAGAAATAATATTTCTCTATTTATATACGCGTGACACAATCACTTGTTAAAGTCTTTTTTCATGCTCGGCTTCTTAAGTTCGAACGAGACAGCGCTTCTTCAAAATTTTTGTATCGGAAATATAGACTTATGACGAGTTAAAAAGCGTCCAGGTCTTTGCTATAATGGAACTTGATGATTTATTCATAAACTCAAAAATTCTCAAAAGGATAATCGTGTGAGACGTCTTTGGATTGCTAGCCTATGCTTGTACTTGACTCCACTTTCAGCACGGCCTTGCGGCAATTATATTAGTGATGTTTTCTCCGGTGATAAAGTTATTGGTTTCGAATTGAGCAATTCCTTGAATAGCACAAAGGGCAAAAAGATTGTCATAGACGACGATGGAATCCTCTCTGCGGGAGTGATTGCAGCCTATTGTAATAAAGGCTTTGAGGTAAAAGTAAATAATGTTGATCTTACTTCAGAACAAACTTATTGCGCTAACAAGGCGATAAGAGGTGCCAAAATCTTAATATCGGTGGGTGGGGGCTTCCTCCCCAAAGAGAGCGCTATTGTCAAAAGTTCTTGTGGCTTCGATCTTGATGAGCTTTACAAGACGAAACCTGAATACGGCTCTCGACCTGTGATTTGCGCAACCAAGGTAAAAGACTTTATTAAAAAGATTTATATACGTTATGAAGCATTTAAAAAAACCGAACTTGATCCCGCCAATTGGGACAAAAAGTCCTTACCTCAGTCCGAAAAGGATGCAATTGCTGAAACTATCGAAATGAATTCAAAAGCGCTTAAAGAAATGACCCGAATTATGAATTTAAATCCTCTCACTCGCAAAGATTTTGATCCATGGATTGAACAATTTTCAAAAGGAGTTAGTCGAGAATCTTTTCTTGTTGTCGATTCAATGAGCGACCTTGATAGTCCAGATCGTAAATTACAACCTGCGCCCTCAGTGTTGAGTGATCTCGGGGGTGAATTGCCTGGATGGGATGGTCCACATTGCCCCTTTAACATCGAAGATAGTTCTATTGATTCGTTGGTGAAAGCAGATTGGCTTTCAAGTGGCGCAAATCCGCAGTCTGGAGTAAAAAATAAAACCTCACAATAAATTTTTTCTAGTTTGCTTTTCGAGTTTTTTAATCACACTTTCCTCATTGGCAACTCCGATAGTTTCTTTGAAAGGGCGCGTTGCCAAAATAAAGGACGGCAAAGTTGATGTGAACGGAAAAGCTGGACTTACTCAACTTGTTTGGAAAAGACTTCCAAAAAATCTACAGGATGAAATTAGAAAATCCATGCAGTCAAACAAACCTATTGAACTTAGGGTCACTCGAGAGATGATTGCTGGCAATTGATTTATTAATGATTAGTAGGCCCGGAACGAGGGCTTGCTATTTAATTGAATTTTGATGAAATAATACTGCTGGTATTTTCGAAATGGAATTCAAGGCCATAGTCTTCAGCCTGAGCTGAACTTCGAAGGGAAAACTAATGACATCTAATGGTTGGAACTAACTGATATTGTTGTCAGCAGATCAGAAAAAATGTAATTTGATTGTTTGATTTTGCTTTCACTGAATTAATCTTTAGGCATTTAGTCGATCAAAAGAAGATGGTTTTAGCTCGATTTTTGAGATAAATTTTTGCTACTCTCGAATATAGTTTTCAATATTTTTCTAGTTCAAATAGACCTTTGATTATTCGGTAAAAATTATTTTTAGTATTTTTCGAGAACTCAAAATCAACTCAGTTATCGAGAGAAATTTTTATTTTCTGTTTTTGAAGTGTCTCGTTAACACTAGACTCAAAGAAATTGGTTGTCTTATATCGCAGTAATGAGCCGCTCAATTTTAGAGTGAAAATATTGCCTAGGATTTCGTGCTTTCGAGGCCAGTCTTTTCATAGCCTTGCGGATGGTCAGTAATGCGCGCCTATGTCCAAGATTACCGAAAATTTTAATTCGAAATCGCCATCGCCCAAAACTTGAATATCTCAACTAAGTCGAGCTTTATGTGGGGCTCAGTCATTTCTTTAATGACGGACCGGCGGAAGTCGGTATTCACGGCACAGATTAGAGATTGCCCAGAAGTCCGTTAGGGTTTGAGGAAGGGCGATTGAACATTTATGCGACCTGATCGTGATTTTCAAGAAAATAATTTCTTAATTCTTTTTC
>JAYUEN010000089.1:0-2232 GCA_043739185.1 Bdellovibrionales bacterium | reverse complement strand
GCCTTTTCCCCATGTTGGTGTCTAAGTAACTACAATCTGGGTTTAATTTTAAAAAAGGCTAGCTATCTTTCTAGATCTCATGAAATATCCGGGCTAAGTATGAATTTGCCGCGCCATAATTGATTTGCCCTGCATTACCAAGAATAGAAGTTGTCGATGAAAATAAAATAAAGAAATCAAGATTCATTTCTTTGGTCAATTTATGTAGATTCCAACCGCCTTGAATTTTTGGCGCCATCACTTTTTCAAAGCTTTCAGGCGTTTGATTTAAAAGTGTGGCGTCCGCGAGAACGCCGGCCGCGTGAATGATTCCTTTTATTTCAGGCTCATTATTCTTTTTAAAATCGGCTAAAACCGATGCAAGGTCTTGCTCTTTTGAAATATCTCCCTTTGCGATTCGAACCGAAGTTCCTTTATTTCTTAAGTTCTCAATTATGATGGCGGATTCTGGCGAAGGATTGCTCCTTCCCATCAAGACCAAATGCTTTGCGCCTTGGTTTGATAACCATGAGGCCATCTGCAGGCCCAGACCGCTGAGTCCTCCGGTAATTAGATATCCGCCGGCTAGTGGAGTTTTCAATTTTGTGGGATCGTTGATTGCAATTTTATTTAGACGAGCCGTAAGGCGCTTTCCTAATCGATAAGCCACTTGAATTTCTTCTATTGGATTCGACACTTCACTTTTCAAACTCTCAATTAAAAGGTCTAGAGAACTATTCAATTCAAAATCAACTATTTGCAATTTCAAATCTGAAAATTCTTGCGAAAGCGTTCTTACAAAACCCCAGAGCGGCGACTGTGCAAGGCTAGCTTCTTTTTCAGCATTAATGATTTGAGCTCCACGGGTCACGAATCTTATTTCTGGAAGATTTCGTCCCATTTGGCTCAAAACAAATTTGGCCAAACTCAATGCACTTAGATAACCAAGTTTTTGGCCTTCGGCGACTTCTGCGGCGCTTGTATTCGTGGTTTGGATTTTGATATCCAAACTCCCTAAGTGAATTATCTTTTCAATTGGATAATTCTTGACCTCAGGATTGCTAATCAAATTTGCAAGCGCCTTTTCATCTTGAATACTAAGATTGACAAGCTTGCGGCTTGCGTTTTCTAAACCTTTACAAAGGGCTTCGCCCTTTGAAGCATCACTTGAAAGAATGACCCAAGTTTGGTTTTTATCTTGTGCTTTTATTTCAACGATTGGCTTTTCGATCCACTTAATCACATAGGTCATTTCCTGCGCATCAACGGATTGATTGAGGACTTTCATCAAATCTGCTTTGGCAGCTGGAGCTGAAGTATAGTTCTTAACCTCGGCAATTTTCGAACCGCTTTCGTCATAAAGAACGAAGTGAGAAGTTAAAGTCTTTGCAGCTTTGGTATCAGATGACTGACCAATAATATGACACCAGAACTTGTTTCCTTTTTCTTGGCTCGGTTGCAGACTAATTTTATCAAATGAGACCGGCAGATAGATAGGCTTATCGCCAGCACCGACATCATAGAGCACTCCAGCTGCTTGAAAACAACAATCGATAATAATGGGGTGAACCTGATACTGTTGATTTGAAACCTTCAAATGATGAGGCAGTTGAATTTCAGCCAACAATTCGCCGTTGGCCTTTTTCATTGAATGAATACCTTGAAATGAAGGACCTAGTTCTAGACCACGATCTCGAAAAATTGAATACCACTTCTCAACCGGAATTTCTTCAACTATTCGAGACTGTAACTCAGCAAGACTTGGGCTTGTAATTTCAAATTCACTAGCACGGAGAATCTTCCCGCTAGCATGAGTTCTCCATTCACTGTCACTTTGGCTTAACATTTCGAAGATCATTTCGCCGTTTTCTTCAGGGCCAATGATGAGCTGCATTTTTATTTTTTCACCCTTATTAATTATAAGGGGACGCTCGATTGCAATATCTCGAAGCTCACAACTTCCTTGCAGAATTTCTTTTCCGGCAGCGGCGATCATTTCCATATAAATCACGCCAGGCATGATAATTCGCCCATAAAGACAGTGATCCTTTAAAAAGTCTGGAAAACTCTCACTAAAAGTCGATTCAAATATATTCTCACCATTTGCAGCTTCAGTTCTTTTTCCGAGAAGTAAATGAATCTGATCATTGAATTGAAGACTGCGACCTTGATTTTTATTTTCGATCCAATATCTTTGTCTTTGAAAGGGATAAGTGGGGAGCTGAACCTTTTGTCTTGTCGGTGTTTCACTCT
>JAYUEN010000088.1:0-6759 GCA_043739185.1 Bdellovibrionales bacterium | reverse complement strand
TCAATTTTCAGGTATCCCAAGGGATTTAGGACAAAACGTAAACTCCTAAAACCAGTATCTCTCGTCTAAATCGAGCGTGCCTTGGAGCTTAGATATTTAATTTCTGACCAAAAAAGAAGAGAACGCTTTTTAAGACTTTTCTTGCAACTTTTTTTCATTTGCCCTCAAGATACTATATGAACGAATCAATAGACTGGCGCGCGAAGATTGGCGAGTTGGCACCAGCACTATATCGCTATTTTTGTGCCTCTTTTCCAAATCATCTCGCAGATGATATGGTTCAGGACACACTTATGCGTCTGATTGAAAAATTCAACTCAGGAAAATTTGATTCTAAGCTCGGCAGCCTTCGCATGTATGCCTACGGAATCGCACATTTTGTTCGTCTTGAAGGGCTTCGTTTACCCGAAATGCAGAAACGAGCCGACCTCAGTCTTGTCAGTGAACTCTTGCTCACAGAATACCAGATGTCACAGAATGAAAATTTGGAGCAATTGCGATTGGCGATTCATTCCTTGAGCGAGCTTCACCAGCAAGTGATTGGTTTGTATTTAGACGAAGAGCTTTCGATGGATGAAATTGCCGCGATCATGGGTATCCCTAGTGGAACCGTTAAGAGTCATATTCATCGAGCAAAAGAGGCGTTGAAGTTAATTTTAGTGAACAAGGAGGCCAAATGAAAGAACGTGATGAAGAGTTAGATAAGATGTTGGCGTCATTGAAGACTTTTCAGCCAAGTACAAATCAAGTTTCTCGATGGCAAAAACTGGCCCCTCGAAGACCCATTTTTCGTCTCGCACTTCAACTGACCGCCGCGGCCTTTATTGGATTTATAGCCGGAGCGACTATCTATAAAAGCCGGACAACGCCCGTAATCGACGTGGCAACAAATTTTGATAGCACTGCAACTATTGAGCACGTTTATATCAAGAGTGAGTAAAAGGAGTAAATATGAAGAACTTATTGGTAATGGCACTTATTTTATTTGGTATTTCTTCGAGGTCTCAAGCAGATGCAAATTACGGCGACAGTTGGAAAACCGCTTCAAAAATTTCAAGTGATTCTTTCAGATCCCACTTTCAAGTAAAGGGTGAGATCTTCATCTTGGATGGCTCTGGAAAAAAACTTCTGGTTCCAACCACCGAAATTCACGATTGGCACGCAGGAGTCAAGTCAGCAAAGTTAGAAAATACTTGGTCAGTAGCGGCAAATGGTTTTCGTGAAATTGTGGTTCATCATGTATGGGAATTGAAAGATGACAATTCGATTTTGGTGAATCTTAAACAATATGATCACGTCAATAAAGCAGATCCAAAAAAGCCCATTTTTGGAAAACTAATCCGCGAAGAAAGCATCTCTTTAGAAAACTTTGCGCCAATTACTTGGGTGGCAGAAGAAACCGCAGATATTCGCGTGGTACTTAGATTCACCCCTGAATTTGAGGCGGTAAGAGATGTCGAGACCCTTGATAAAATTCTAATCGGTGGAGACCGCGGAACATTTACCGTAACCGATAATATGGGATATCTCTGGGGAGACAATGTCCGTTTCGGCGGCGTCTTCGTGGGCATGACCAGTCACCGAGGATCCTTTGCAATTAGCCTATACCCTTTTGCCGGAGCAAAAGCATTGGGCTTTGCAATGGGCAAAAGCATCGACTTAGCACTCGCAGAGGGCCTTAATGTTAAGATCAAAAGTGAAACAGAATTAATTCCGGGGGATTTGCGAGTCAAAGTTTATGGAAAGTATATTCCAAGCTTAAAGTCTTCTGGGCCCTCAAGCAACAGCTCTTACGGCCAAAGTAAGCTGAGCGGATTCCCGAAAGAGTTTGGTTTATAGATTTAAAACGCCATCTGATTTCAAACCCAGATGGCATTTCTGCTTGTCGTGCGAAAGTTCGACAACTCAGCCTTCCTTCTCGCTGAGCTTTGAGTTACATATATTTTGTAATTCTTTTAGACTTTTGAGGCGGCCGAATGCATTTTCATGATCTCGCCCTTTTTGTAATTGCTTTTGCGTCCGAAATACTTGGTACGTTGAGTGGCTTCGGCTCATCGACCTTTTTTGTTCCCATTGCGCTGTTGGTGGAGTCCTTCAAATTTGTTTTGGCATTGACCGCAATTCTGCATTGTTTTGGAAATCTTTTTAAAATTGTTCTCTTTCGAGGAGACTTCCAGAGAACTGCCTTTATTCAACTTGTAGTTCCCTCCGTCATCTTTGCGGCAATTGGCGCACTGCTGACCGCTCATTTTCCAGTAGAATTTATGCTTCGTAGCCTCGGCGTCGTTCTTATGTTTTTTTCTGTACTTTCGCTTTTCGCTAAATCGCGAATTCAGTTCTTGCCTAAATGGGCTGCCACTATTTTGGCCGCAATCTCTGGCTTTTCTACCGGATTTGTAGGAACAGGCGGCGCCATTCGTGGCCTCGCTTTGACAGCCTTACAGTTACCCAAAAATAGTTTTGTAGTAATCTCTTCAGCAATTGATATTGGTGGCGACCTCATTCGTACGATCATTTATTTGCGAAATGGCTTTATGGACTGGGGTCAGTGGTTTTATCTTCCACTTCTCGCCGTTGCCGCCTTTGCCGGGGCAAATATCGGCAAATTGATCTTAAGCCGGATCAATCAAGTTCAATTCGAGAAAATTGTCGCAGTTTTCATTTTTTTAAGTGGCTTCATGATGCTCATCGAAAAATAGCCGCCCTTGTTCGATGCGGAGTTGATTACGTGGATCTTCGAAGTCGCATCAACGTTAAATGATCGCTCGTGCTGTGTGGTCGGATGTCCGATCTTTTGATTAAAGCAGGCTTAAAAACCAGCCTTGACCCATATGTTTGTTTGCTTCAATGATGATGTGGTGGTTTTTCAATTTCTCTTTTTTATTTTGCCGCTTTTATCTTGCGTTACAACTTTCGCAAAGGATACGTCCGTGAAAAATACCAGTCTCTATCGAACTCCATTTTCATCCACCACGCGAGATTCGGCCGTTGCGGTGAACACGAAGGCCAAGGGGTCAAATCAAGTGGTCAAAGAATCTGCCACAAGAAGGAAATATTTATTGGTCGCCATCCATTCTTGATTGGGGCGATCGCATTGTCGTAGCGGTTGGCAACATCTCAGACTTGAATAATTTAGTGGTGATGGATCACGATGGAAAGGAGATTTGGGCAAATAAAAAGGCTTTAAGCAGTCCGATAATTATAGCGAATGATCATTTATATTTTCAAGCACCCAGTCGCTTTCTTCAGGCCGTTGGCTCCGCCGGCGAAACTATTTTAGATAAGGCTCCGTTTCCCGGCGCTATGGGCAGCCGTCCCGAGGTCAATTTTATGTGGGCCCTTGAAAAAGAATTGATCGCCGTCATGCAAGATACCGCGCCCGCTGAACGGTCTCGATCGAAACATGATGGAGATGAAGAACAAGAAATCGACTTGTCGCCCAATAAAATTGTAGTAATTAAAAATCGTTTTGAAATCACCTATGGAGACTATCATAAGCATTATAAAGGAAAGCTCCGCCTCAAGACACTCTTTCATCCCGTGACAAACGAGCTCCTTCTGACCGCTGGCCAACAGGTTATTTTACTAAATATTAAGACTGAAAAAGAAATTGCGCAGTTTTTACTTCCGATAGAAACTCCGATTGATTGGAGCTTAGGAAAATCTCAGGATTCAAAAGACATGCTTGTAGCACTGGGATATCACGAAAAAAGTAAAGTCGTGATCGCGATGGATATCTCGGCAAAAAATGCAGGTCAAAAATTTTGGCAGTGGACAGATTCAGATGTGACTGACAAGTGGAGCCCCGTGCAACCTCCGATTCAAGCAAAGGGTGGCCGAGTATATGCCCTCAGCGAGCACAAGGTGATCGCTATCGAAAACGGTAAATTGATTTGGTCCTATGCCGCTGATGCCTTAAGGCACGGCACAGTTTTAGAGGATCGTTCCCTGTTGATTACAGCCGGAAAATCATTGCAGCACATTGGTGCTAATGGAGAGAAAATTTTCTCTATCAACACGACTGATGATATTTTGAGTCCACCCGTGGTTGATGCTGAGGGGCACATTTACATTGCCACTTCAAAACAAGTTTTGCGCGTTGACTGAGCCCGAGGGCGGGGTACTTCACACTTTTTTGCTGGCTGGGGTTTAGACACTAGTTCTCTGGCCACCTGATTAGAGGCCTTTCGAAAAAATCCGCAGGGTATCGACTTGCGAATGCTTGAAGAAAATTTGACGACGGATGTGAGATGGACTTCGCCCCTCCTGAGCTTGCCCTCTTTGCAGGGCCCACGCCTTCGCACTGAATGTCTTGCATATATCTTCTAAAATAATATGATTAAATTTCAAATCAGAGGAGATCGAATATGGGCTACACCGTTGTTTATGAAACAAGAGATGGTCTCAGTCTTACAAAAACTTTCTCAACTTTAGATGAGGCCCAGCGCTTTATCGCCGTACAAAAATCAAAAGGCCTAAAGGCGACCTTGAGATAAGCACTGTTGGTTGTTTAGCGAAGCGGGTGAGCCGGCCTTCGAGCATCCTGTGCTCGCTCCTAACGGAGTCGACTACGTCGATCTTCGAAGTCGCCTCATGCGACTTCGAGCGAACTCAAGAACTGGTTCGTAAGCTCGCCCAATCAAGCCAATTAAATTGATTCTCTTAGATTCAAAAACGAGTTCCGCAGCCGGTAAACCGGCGAGGACTGTTCGAGCTTTTTGAAGTAAAGAAGATTGCTTTAATTGGCGGATTCGATTTGAAGCCTGTTATTCCTCTTGCCTGCGTGTGCAGTAAGACTGGGCTAAGAAATTTTCGGTAAGGTTAGGAAACATTTTTGATCAACTTAGCAAGCTCTGCTGACTTTCGATCAAGCAACTCACCATTAGCGTATCGGTGCAGGATACTGCCTACAAATGTCTGGTAGGGAATTCCCAGCCTATTCGCCTCTGTCTTTATAGACGCTAACACCGCGCCATCAAGTCTGATGCTGACTGGTGTTTTTGCTGCCTCTTGAGAGGATTTCACAGACCCAGGGCGTTTTTTTAATTTTTTAAGATCATATTCCTTCTTCATATTGCTTTCTTTCCTTTGTCGTTGCTTTGCCAGCAGAGATTATACGAATAATTTCACCTTTATCCCGCTCGCAAAAAACAACAAGTAACAGCTTCTGAGATGTTGCAAAGCCAATGCGGATAAAACGCTCTTCTTGGAGACTGTGTTCTGGATCAAAGAATTCCACACTCTTGATATCGGCCCAAACCGTTTGAGCTTCTTCAAACCAAACACGGTGCTTTCTGAAGCTGCCGTTGTTTTTAGCTTCGTCCCATTCAAACTTCATGTTGTGAGTGTATGCTGTTGTGTATACTTTGTCAAGAATGACTTGTCATTAAAGCGGTCTTTCATGAGCCTACGCTATATTTTTAATGGGTTTTTAATTCCTAGCCCGAGTCAGTTACCAAGAGCCGTTTCTTAAGAAGTCGGCAAGCCCTCAAGTTTACTCATAAAATCAGTTTAATTCTTATGACCACTAGACGACTTTGTGCCATTTGGATATTGGTTGCCAAATTGGTTTTCATTGTAGAGTTTTCATCTCATATTGCCATTTACCGGCGACAAAGGCGAACCACATCTCATATGGGGCCCGCCGACATTGGCATTGTTCTGGCAAATAGAACCTCAGATATTAGCTATTTTTTTGAGGAGTTACAGATGGGTCTAATTGCAACAGTTATTTGTTTATTTTCTGCGTGCTTAAGTAACAATGCATTTGCTAACGATGAAATTCGTTCGACGATTGTACAAATCTCGGGACCGAATACCAAATCTATCATCGCAAAATTTAATTCCAGACTTAGTGAACTCAATTCGTCAATCGTTGCACAACGCCAGAATGTATTTCCGGAGTTTATTACTGTAAAATCGCAGTTTGAACAACTCAATGATCGAGCGGCTCTATCTTTAATGCGTTCAGTTGCCATAGAAGCAGCGAACTGTCCGGACCAGTCCGAATTTCTTCCAGCCAAAGAACGCACGGATTTTATTAAGCGCTGCTATTTTCACGCAATTGATGAAAATATGTGGAATAGCATAAATTTTGGCGCTTGGGATTTGAGAGCTAAACGAGAGAACAAAATAACGGTCGTAAGTTATGGTATTTCAGTCACGTTCAAAAAGTTAAAACAAGCTGAAGTCAGCTTAATCGAACAAATTGTTGTGAAAATGAATTCGGAACTCGGAACTACAAACGCGACAGTTCCATCGCGAATGGAAATGGGAGTTTTTAAATAGCGACCAAAACACTTGAATATGTAGCCAAGTGGGTTCGGTAAGACAGTTGTGAGCTGAAAAGGGTATTTCGAGTTCACAGCTTTGGACCCGAACCCACGCTTCAAATCGCACTACCTTTCTATCCAAAGGATTTCATCATAGCTCGGGCACTTGCTCCGTTTTGGGAGCTACTTGTGCTTCATCGCATTTATCGCAGTGATAGTTTGCCAAAAAAGCTTCATTGAAGGGCTCATCAAGAGGAACAAGAAAATCTATCTCACCACACTGAAGGCATTTCACTCTCGTGAAGTCTCCGCCAAGAGCACTGAGCAATATTGAAATTTTGTAATCGTTTGGTTCTATATAATTCAAAGATTCACTCCTTTAAAAATTCACTAAGCCTGGAGAGTCAGGTCAAAGCCATATTGAGGTCCATTTCAAACCGATTGAAATGACGTAAAGTCATTCCTGCAAAGTCCTTCAAAGTATATC
>JAYUEN010000087.1:0-6811 GCA_043739185.1 Bdellovibrionales bacterium | reverse complement strand
TTAGTCCACCAAAGCACAATCAGACAAATCATCATATTTTTGCATTTCTGCTCCCACGAGCAGATCAGCGCCCAGCTTTTATAAAGCATATGAAAAGCCATGGCGTGACGACTCCATTTCATTATGTGTCTTTGCACTTGTCGCCATTTGGGAAGGCTCACTATCCCTCTGGCAAAGCGCTGCCTATGACTGAGAAGCTGTCGGATCGGTTGATAAGGCTGCCGTTGTTTCATGCTTTAACTGACAGTGAGCTTGAAAGAGTCATTGCGGGCGTCAAACAGTTCTTTAATCAATAGAACGAACGAGGCTACTGTTTGAGTTCCCCAAATCAAATCGAAACAAAAAGTAATGGGATGGCAGCAAAAGATGAGCTTGTCTTTATCTTTTTGCAATTCCAACGTGCACTTATCCTATTTGCAATTTCAATCTGCAATAGCTTTCACAAAAGAGGAGAAGAGCATTTAGTTATAAGTTCGCACATTTTAGATCTTGAAGATCAAAAAACAATTTTGAATTACTTAAGTTTTCTTCGCGACTTACAAAAACAACCCTTAGTTCAGATAGCGATTTGGCTTCATGAACAACTTGATCGTTCAAAATATATCAAAACTTTTATAATAACTATTTTACTATATTCACGATTTATAGTTAAAAAATTGAGACCGCGAAGTGTTTACGGCCCGTATAGTCAGTGGGTCAAAGCGAAGGACACCCCTTCAGAATTAGATCTCAAAACTTGGCAAAGACAAATTAATCTCAATACCCAAACTGAGGCGGTGAGTATTTTAGTTTTGCCTAATGCAATAGTTGATGTGAGGTCAGTCATTGCCTCAATTCACAATCAATCCGAATTTAAGATCAATTGGTATTTCTTTGGATCAAAACAGAATATTGAAAACCTTAAAGACAGCTTAAATGCAAGTCATGCTCTAGGCAAATCTAGCACTTTCAGTTTTGTTGAAACGACAGAGCTGGGTCAGGAAATACAAAGCCGATCAAATTTTATGGACACCTGGACTATATTTCAAAATGAACCTGGTGTTTTGGCGAAGCGATTTTACAAAGAGCTAACTGATTGGATCAATATATTTGGACCAAACAATGAATTGGCTTATTCAGACTCTGACTTCATCGACGCCGACGATATCCGATTTCATCCGAAATTTCATCCAGACTGGAATCTCAGGAACTTTATCGGTCAAAATTGTTTTCTTGGCCTCACAATCGCGAGAAAATCAATTGTTCAAAACGCAATGGCCGATCCAAAAGTCAAAGATTGGCCAAAAATCTTGATACAGCTAGTTGAGCAAAATGATGACAAAATCTGCCATATTCCTAAAATATTGTTTCACTCAAAGGAATTGAAGGACCCTTGGCATGCGCTTAGTTCGCAAGAAATTTCTAAACTTCTTAAAAGAAAATATCACGCGGCCATAGCTTATAATGCAAAGCAATTTCCCTTTATTGAGTGGCCTCTACCTAAAATTTTGCCTAAAGTAAGTATCTTAATTCCCACCAAGGATCGCGCAGATTTACTTGAAACCTTAGTAAATGGATTACTCATTCACACGGACTATCCAAATATCGAAGTCGTAATTGTCGACAACAATAGTTGTGAGCCAAGAACAAAAATATTCTTCCAAAAAATCACTAAACATAAAAATGTTAAAGTCGTAGAATTCAATCAAGCATTTAATTTCTCGGCGATTAATAATTTCGGCTTCTCCTATTGCACAGGTGAGGTTTTGGTATTGCTGAACAATGACATTGAAATTATCGAACCTAACTGGTTGCGCTCGGCGATACGTGAAGTTTACGCCCCCAATGTTGGCCTCGTTGGTGGCAAACTCTACTTTAAAAACGGATTCATTCAACATGCCGGGGTCCTTTTGGGGTCCGAAGTACCAGGCCATCTACATGGCTTTGAACATCGGAGCGCAAATGGCTACTGCAACCGTCTACAATTTCCGCAAGAGCTTTCTGCAGTGACTGGCGCCTGTATGGTCATGAAGCGTGAGACTTTTGCGAAGATCGGCGGATTTAACGAAAAAGACCTTGCCGTAGCATACAATGATATAGATTTATGCCTGCGAATTCGAGCACTCGGACTCAAGGTAGTATGGAGTTCAAATATTGAACTCTATCATCTAGAGTCTGCATCTAGACCACCAGATCGCAGGCCCGCACAAATTGTACGCTACAGGCGAGAAGTCGATTTTATGCGAAAAACCTGGTCGAAGTTGATGTGCAATGATCCTTTTTACAATCCCAATTTTTCAAAACTAAATTATAATTTCGTCGTTTCAATAACTTAAATTTAAGTTAACTTTTAATTATTTTTTCAGGATCTAAACCTTCGCCCTTAAGATCCTCGTAAACCATTAATCTAACCAGTTCTTTAAACGAAGTCGTCGCCTTCCAACCTAGTTTTTCCTTTGCCTTTGAGGCATCGCCCAATAAAATATCAACTTCAGTAGGGCGAAAATATCGAGGATCAACTTTGACATAATCCTGCCAGTCTCGGCCAACCATCCCAAAAGAAAGATCTAGAAAATCCTTTACCGAATATGCCTCGCCAGTTGCAATAACGTAATCGTCAGCCTCGGGGGCTTGAAGCATCAACCACATCGCTTCAACATAGTCTTTCGCATAACCCCAATCTCGTTTCGCTTCTAAATTACCTAGTAAAAGCTCACTTTGCTTATTTGCTAAAATTTTTGCCAGTGCACGGGTAATTTTTCTAGTTACAAAAGTTTCACCCCGTCTTGGCGATTCATGGTTGAATAAAATTCCATTTGAAGCGTGCAGTCCGTAAGCTTCCCGATAGTTCACCGTCAACCAATAGGCAAAAACCTTGGCGCAACCATATGGACTTCTGGGATAGAATGGAGTACTTTCGTTCTGCGGTACTTCTCGTACCTTGCCGTAAACTTCTGAACTCGTTGCTTGGTAAAATCTAGTTTCAATTCCTGAATCTAAAATTGCATCGAGAATTCGAACTGCGCCAACCCCAGTAATATCGGCAGTATATTCAGGAGTGTCAAAACTCACCTTCACATGGCTTTGCGCGCCCAAATTATAAATTTCATTTGGCCTTACCTTTTTTAAAATTCGGTTTAACGAAGTAGAATCACTTAGGTCTCCATAGTGCATAAAAAACGTTTTGTTGCCAATTTCTGGGTTTTCATAAAGATGGTCGACTCTTTTAGTATTGAATGAACTTGATCGACGAATGATCCCGTGAACCTCATATCCTTTTTGCAACAATAGCTCGGCGAGGTAAGAGCCGTCCTGCCCGGTGAGACATGTTATTAAAGCGCGCTTCATAATATTGAACCTTTAATCTAGGGGTGTTTTTAAAACTGAATTGCTTGAAAAAATCACAGGCTGAAGGCACAGTCAATGAGGATAGTTTTCAGAATCACTAACAGTCTTCATTGGGGACCAGAATGACAATGACAGATAAAAAAAGTCGAATTTTCGTTGCCGGGCATCGCGGACTTGTAGGCTCGGCCCTTGTTCGCAAATTGCAAGAGCGTGGCTATGCCAACTTGCAACTTAGAACCCGCTCCGAACTAGATTTATTGAATCAGGCTCAAGTGACCGAATTTTTCAAAAATTACTCCCCTGAATATGTGTTTTTAGCTGCAGCCAAAGTCGGTGGAATCAAAGCAAACGATACCTACCCAGCCGACTTTCTTTACGAAAACCTGATGATCGCCTCAAATGTAATTCATGCTTCGGCAAAGTTCGGAGTTCAAAAACTTCTGTTTTTAGGAAGCTCCTGCATTTATCCAAGACTCGCGCCACAACCCATCCATGAAGATAGTCTGCTAACCGGCCCTCTTGAGCAGACCAATGAAGCCTACGCCATTGCAAAAATTGCCGGCCTTAAACTTTGTCAAATGTATATGCGACAATATCAAAAACAATTTATATCGGCGATGCCGACCAATATGTACGGGCCCTATGACAATTTTCATCCTGAAAATTCACATGTAATACCTGGCCTAATCAGACGATTTCATGAAGCCAAAATAAAATCTGCAAAAGAAGTGGTGGTTTGGGGAACTGGCAAACCAATGCGAGAGTTTTTGTTTGTCGATGATTTGGCCGACGCTTTGGTGATGTTGATGCAAAATTATTCAGAAGAACAAAGTATTAATGTCGGCACTGGTGAAGATCAAAGCATTTTAGAAATCGCAACTCTTATAAAACAAGTCGTCGGTTTTCAAGGAAGCCTTCGCTTTGACCCAAAATACCCAGACGGCACGCCCCGAAAACTTATGGACGTCTCTCGAATTCACAAACTCGGCTGGAAGCATAAAGTGAATTTATTCCAAGGGCTCAAAATGACCTACGATTGGGCCCTAGAAAATAGATTTATCTAGTTTTTGAGAAATTATAGTAATCAATTGTTCAAATATTAGGCTTTTGGTCGACTTAGAACCGCAAGAACATTATCCCCAAAACCTATTGCATCAAAAAAACGTGTTATCAAATGATTGATTTTTTTTCGGTGCCAGCGATCGAGCCACAGGCGCTTTTGCTTCACCTCCTCTGGAGCACTCGCCCAGCCCTTCTTGGGTGACCAAAAATGTGATGACACACCTATTGATGGTATACATAAATTGTGAATTTTTTGATAATAAAGCCATTCGGAACTGGTAATTGTTCGCCATTCTTCGACTTTCAAACCGCTCTTTTCGGCCGCCAGTTTAAGTGATGCTTTTGAAAAAAATTGCAAATGATATGGAGTATGCCAATGAATCCAGGCCTTTTTAAACAGCCTAGCTCCCCATCCCCGATCATTTGGAAAGGAAAGGATAAGTTTGCCACCAGGTTTTAAAATTTTATAAAGGTTTTGAAGAGTCTGTACTGGCTTATCGGTATGCTCAATGACTTGATCCATTGTTACAAAATCAAAAAACTTTTCATCAAACATTTTGTCTGCGAATACTCCGGCTTTAGCATTAAAACCATAGCGCTCAGCAATTCTTAAAATATTTTCGTCCGCATCTATTCCATAGACTTCGCAGCCACGGCTCTTATGATACCCCAAGGTTTCACCAAATCCACAGCCAACATCGAGAACCCTTGAGTTGGGCAAAACGTGGCTGTAGGCCCGCTCCTCGCCATTAAACCACGAGCGAAAATCCTTTGTATAGGTGGCTGGTTTGTAATCGTCCGTACTAAAACTCGAGCGTGGATAATATTGGGTGTAAAGCTGCACTGTCTCGTCACCGCTAAAATGAGCGTTTAAAAAGTGGTGCCCACAGCCTTTACACGCGAGTAGATCAAAAGTCCCTGGATACCCAAATCTATCGTCAAAATGACCTTGGGAACTTAAGGTGCTTTCATGCTGACAAATCGGACATTTCATAAAGAAGCTTCCACTTTTTAATTGACCAAAACTCCCACCACTACCAGAGTCGATTCTGCTAGAAGGGCCTCTAAAGCCAATTTAGCATTTTTCTGACAAATCAATCTACTAGGTATTTACTTCGGAGTCTAGTGATCCAAAGAAGGTTAGCTATGGAGTATTTTTGTACACTTTTTGACTCAAATTATCTCTCACGTGGCCTAGTCATGTATCAATCTTTGAAAAAGGCAATGCCCACAGCTCATCTTTATGTATTTTGCTTTGATCAGTTGGCGCTTGATTACCTTAAAAGTCATACGCAAAAGGATCTCACACCGATTTCATTAAATGAATTCGAGGACGACGAGCTATTGCGGGTCAAGCAGACAAGAACACAAGTAGAATATTGTTGGACTTGCACGCCCTCAGTCATTCGTTTTTGCCTTAAAAAATACAGTTTAGATAGATGTACTTATCTCGATGCCGACCTATTTTTTTTCAATTCTCCACAGCCTATTTTCGAGGAAATGGGCAATGCAGATGTGCTAATAACTGAGCACCGCTTTTCTGAGACTTACAAAACAAGTATTATAAACGGCATCTACAACGTACAATTTATGGTTTTTAAAAATACACCTAATTCACTTCAGACGCTCGAATGGTGGCGAAATTCATGTAACAAGTGGTGCTATAATCGTCTCGAAGATGGCAAGTTGGGTGATCAAAAATATTTGGATAATTGGACCACAGAATTTCAAGGCATTCACGTTCTCAAACATTTGGGAGGCGGGATGGGACCTTGGAATATTCAACAATACGAGTTGATAAAAACTCAAAACTTACTTTCAGGTAGAGAAACAACCTCGGGAAAACCATTTACTCCTCTTTTTTATCATTTTCACAATTTCAAAATTTATCAAGATGGCTTTGCAATTGCGATTTACTATAAGCTCTCTGAAGAAATTATTCAGTTTATTTATAGAATTTATCTTGAAAAGCTATACTCCGTAACTATGTCACTTCAAGGCCTACCTCAATTTTCAGGAAAGGGTTTTACTCCGGCAATTGAAGATGTAGGTTACACAATTAGATGTCTAGATCGTGGCCATTATAATGGCGACAATATTATCATTTGTGATCAAAAGAAGTTTGAGCTATTCAGAGCAAAAGAAAAAAACCTGACGATTATTGTTCGCAGAAAAATAAAAAACTTGAGTAAAAAATTACTAAACGTTCTTCGCCCTTAGAGTCTTTCGCCCGGGCAGTTGAAAGCCAAATATTTTCCTCTTAGCTTTTACAAATTGAAAGGCTTTGGTATAGCCCTCTAATACTCGTTGAGTATTTATTTTATTTTTAATTATATAGTGAGAGTTTTCACCCATTTGCCTTGCGAGTTCAGGCTGGCTTAGGATCTGGCTCATTTTTTTAGCAAGATCTAGATAATCCCCG